>NZ_BAAGZJ010000082.1:0-36378 GCF_054778635.1 Nocardiopsis nanhaiensis | reverse complement strand
CTTCGGCTTCCTCGTCCCCGGCCAGGCTGCTACCGGGCACGGTGATGTTGATCAACGCCGTCGCCGTGGTCGGGGTCTGGCACCCCTGGTGGGACTGGGCGAACCCCAACGCGGCCATCAGCGCGTCATAGGTGCGCTCGTACTTGGACAGCCCGTCCTCGGGGTGGAAAGGCACCTGGAAGTTGTCCAAGGCCACCTGAACCTTCAAAGCATCAGCGGGCGAGCCCCACACCTGGAAGAGGAACGTGCGGTCGAAGGTGGTGACCAGCTGGGCGCCCCGGGCGGCGTGGGCGGCCTCGTGGTCCTTCTCCACCTTGCCCGGGTTCAGGCTCAGGCACAGCTGGTGGGCGAAACGGGTGATCTGACCCACCGACATGTTCGGGCGCGACTCCTTGAAGTCCAGGATCCCGCATTCCATTTTCGCGCGGAACAGCCCCGCATCGGGGTGGTCGCCCTTCTGCCTTTTCTCCACCCCCGCCTCGGCGCCCTTGATGACAGCGGCGGCCTCACCCACCGACAGCACCCCGGAGTGCAACGCCTCCAGAGTAGGGACCATTTCCTGGCAGAATTGGGCCCGCCCGATCAGGGCCAGGTCGTTGGCCTGGGCGGCAGGAATGCCGAAGGCGTGGCGCAGCCACGCCTCCAGGCTCTTCTGCCCGCCCTGCTCCAACAGCTGCCCGGTGGCCTCCAGCTGGGCCAGCCGCGCAGCCATACTGACTTTGATCTGGTCGAGGTGTTCCCACACCCGGGTGGCCTGGTCCAGCACCTCGCCCGCCGCCCCCAAGGGCACGTCCCGGTTAAAGAAGGCGGTGGTCTCGTCCCGGGCAGCAGCCACCGCGGCATCCACCGGGGTGTGCCCGGTGGTGGGTGCTTCAGGAGAGATCGCCATTCTTCTATTATAAACGAAACAACCAGGAAAAGGGAGTGTTACCGGCGGTACGGTTGGAATACCTGACTTTCGTCAGGGGCGCCCCCTGACTTTCTTCGGGTCTCCTATTTCAGGCCACCTGGTGCGGCGTTTATACCTACCTGGAATTCCAGGTTTCTCAGTTCCTTTTTCGCCGCGTGCATGGACCGGCCGCGACACCCGACCCGTCACAGCGCCGGCGCAGGGGCAGGCACCGGCCGAAGGCCGGGGCAGTTCGCAGCAGAGATTGACCGGCCGCGACACCCGACCCGTCGTCGCTCCGGTGGAGTGGCAGGTATCGGCCGCCAGGCCGACGCGGTTACTCGGCCGGTGCCCGGCCGAAGGCCGGACCATCGCCTCCCCGACCACACGTCCCCCGTTTCCTGATAGCCGCCGACCCACCGTCGCAGCGAAGCGGGTCAAGGTGGAGCGCCACTGACGCGCGAAGCGCTCGATGGCGACGACCTTGAGGCGCGCAGCGGAGACGGCCACCATCAAGCGGCAGGAAACGGGGAAACCCGCACCGAACAGCAAACCCCCACCCACCGGGCTGTAGAACCCCCAGAACCCACCCACACGTGTCAGTCCCAGGGGCCCCAACCCACAGGGACCAAGGAACCCACAGGGACCAACGAACCCAGGAAGCTTCAGCTCAGACCCTGACAAACACTATTCGGGCCCTGACAAACACTGTCTGCTGAGGTTGGGCAGCACAAGGCCCGCGTGAGCTGGGCTCCCCCGATACAACAAGTCAACCGGGACGGCCCCTGTTCTGCCAGCCCTCGCACCCTCGCCTGTGGACAACCCCGCTGTCACCCGCCGAATTGATGACCTCGCCAGCGTGATGAAGCTACCTCGGTGACGCCTGATCGGCAGCGCCAGTCAGGCAGCGTCGGCACCGGTACTGCCGCGCCAGTCAGCCACCGCCAGCACCACTCCGCCAGTCAGGCAGCGCCAGTCAGCCACCGCCAGCCAAGCCTCGCGCAGGGCTCGAAAGCTCAGAGCGTGGGCAGGTACCGCTGCAGTTCGTAGGGCGTCACCTGGCGGCGGTAGGAGTTCCACTCCGCCTTCTTGTTCCTGAGGAAGAAGTCGAACACGTGCTCGCCGAGGGTCTCGGCGACCAGCTCGCTGTTCTCCATCAGGCGCAGGGCCTCGTCCAGGCTCTGCGGTAGCGGCCTGATGCCCAGCGCGCGGCGCTCGGCGTCGGTCAGCGCCCACACGTCGTCCTCCGCGCCCGGAGGGAGCTCGTACCCCTCCTCGATGCCCTTCAGCCCGGCGGCCAGGATCACCGCATAGGCCAGGTACGGGTTGGCGGCGCTGTCCAGCGAACGGATCTCGATCCGGCTGGAGTTCGACTTGCCGGGCTTGTACATCGGCACCCGGACCAGGGCTGACCGGTTGTTGTGGCCCCAGCAGATGTAGGCGGGGGCCTCGCCGCCCATGCCCGCCGAGGCAGCCGGGTCGTCCCAGATGCGCTTGTAGGAGTTCACCCACTGGTTGGTGACGGCCGCGATCTCGTCCGCGTGTCGCAGCAGCCCGGCTATGAAGCCGCGCCCCACCTTGGACAGCTGGTACTCGGCGCCGGGCTCGTAGAAGGCGTTCCGGTCGCCCTCGAACAGCGACAGGTGGGTGTGCATGCCCGACCCCGGGTACTGGGTGAAGGGCTTGGGCATGAAGGTCGCGTACACGCCCTGCTCCATCGCCACCTCCTTCATCACGAGCCGGAAGGTCATGATGTTGTCGGCGGTGGTGAGCGCGTCCGCGTAGCGCAGGTCGATCTCCTGCTGGCCGGGGCCGCCCTCGTGGTGGCTGAACTCCACCGAGATGCCCATGGCCTCGAGCATGTTGATCGCGTTGCGTCGGAAGTCGTGCGCGCTGTTGTGCGGCGTGTGGTCGAAGTAGCCGCCCGAGTCGTTCGGCTCGGGGAACTCACCGTGCTCGGGGAACTTCTTGAGCAGGTAGAACTCGATCTCGGGGTGCGTGTAAAACGTGAACCCGAGGTCGGAGGCCTTGCTGAGCTGGCGCTTCAGCACGTGCCTGGGGTCGGCCGGGGATGGCGAGCCGTCGGGCATGAGGATGTCGCAGTACATGCGCGCGGTGCCGTGCGGCTCGTTGCGCCAGGGCAGCACCTGGAAGGTGGCGGGGTCGGGCTGGGCGAGCATGTCGGCCTCGTAGACCCGCGCGAAACCCTCGATGGCGGAACCGTCGAACCCGATGCCCTCGGAGAAGGCCGCCTCCAGTTCGGCGGGGGCCACCGCCACGGACTTGAGGTACCCGAGCACGTCGGTGAACCACAGCCGCACGAACCGGATGTCGCGCTCCTCCAACGTGCGGAGCACGAATTCCTGCTGTCGATTCACGATCAACCTTCCTCGATGCCGGTCGGTCCCGGTCCACGCGCTGTGGAACCGAGCCGGACGCGTTGTCCCGGGACCAGTCTGCCGTGCGGATATTTCCAGGGTATTTCCGCACACGCCATCGAGCCTGCCCGGACCGTCACCCGCACACGCATTATGACCGCTGGCAGCGGCGTTTCGGACCCCGCCGGGCCCGAGAACCGGCCAGGAAAAAGGTCGGCGGTCCCGGAGGCCCCGCCCGAGGACGGAGCCGGGTGAAGCGCCGGGGAGCGAAACACGCCACGAAACACGCGCTCGCTACGCTCGGGACGTGGCACAGCTGAGAATCGCACTGGCCCAGGTCAACCCCACCGTGGGAGACCTGGAGGGTAACTGTCGTGCAGTGGTGGACGCCGCCCGCCGGGCGGCCGAGGAGGGCGCCCACCTGGCGCTACTCCCGGAGATGATCGTCACCGGCTATCCGGTGGAGGACCTGGCGCTGCGCGACTCGTTCGTTTCGGCTTCGGTCCGGGCCACCCGAGCCCTCGCCGCCGACCTGGAACGCGAAGGGCTGGGGGAACTGCCGGTCGTGGTGGGTTATCTCTCCCGCCGACAGGGACCGGGGGAGCGGTACGGGCAGCCCTCGGGCGCGCCCCAGAACTCGGTGGCCGTGCTGCGCCGGGCGCGGGTCGAGCTCACCTCGGCCAAACACCACCTGCCCAACTACGGGGTCTTCGACGAGTTCCGCAACTTCGTGCCCGGTGACACCCTGCCGGTAGTCCGGGTACGCGGCGTGGACGTGGCCCTGGCGGTCTGTGAGGACCTGTGGCAAGACGGCGGTCCGGTCACCGCGGCCCGCGCCGCCCGGGTCGGGCTGCTCGTGACGCTGAACGGTTCACCGTACGAGCGGCACAAGGACGACGTGCGCCTCGAACTGTGCTCCCGTCGCGCCCGCGAGATCGGTGCCGCCCTGGCGTACGTGAACATGGTCGGCGGCCAGGACGAGCTGGTCTTCGAGGGCGACTCCCTGGTGGTGGACTCCGAGGGCGAACTGGTGTCCCGCGCACCGCAGTTCGAGGAGGCGCTCCTGGTCACCGAGCTGGACCTGCCCGCCGCCGCGCAGGTCCGGGAGGGGGTGGCCGACGGCGGGGTAGTCGACGGCCTGCGGGTGGTCCGCCGCGTCCTGTCCGAGGATCCGGTGCCCGTTTACGAGCCGCGCGCCAACACCGTCACGCCGCGCCCCGACCCCCTCTCCGACACCGGTGAGGTCTACCGCGCGCTGGTCCTCGGTCTGCGTGACTACGTGGCCAAGAACGGTTTCGGGTCGGCGGTCCTGGGGATCTCCGGCGGTATCGACTCGGCGCTGACCGCGACCATCGCGGTGGACGCGTTGGGGCCGGAGAGGGTGCACGGGGTCCTACTGCCCAGCGCCCACTCCAGTGAGCACTCGGTGGCCGACGCCGAGGACCTGGCCAAACGCCAGGGTTTCGCGGCCCGCACTGTCCCGATCCCGCCCGTGGTCGCCGCCTTCGAGCAGGCGACCGCAGCCGCGGACGCTGCCCTGACCGGGCTGGCTGCGGAGAACCTTCAAGCCCGGGTGCGCGGCACGCTGCTCATGGCGCTGTCCAACCAGGAGGGCCACCTGGTCCTGGCCACCGGTAACAAGAGCGAGGCCGCCACCGGCTACTCCACGCTCTACGGCGATTCGGTCGGCGGCTTCGCCCCCATCAAGGACTGCTGGAAGACCCTGGTGTGGGAACTGGCCCAGTGGCGCAACGCCGAGGCGGGCCGGCGGGGCGAGAACCCGCCGATCCCGGAGAACTCGATCACCAAACCACCCAGCGCCGAACTGCGCCCCGACCAGCTCGATGCGGACTCCCTGCCGGACTACGTCCTCCTGGACTCGGTCCTGGACGCCTACGTGGGCACCGACCGCGGGGAGGCCGAACTGGTCTTCGCCGGATACGACCCCGAGCTGGTGCGCCGGGTGATCCGGCTGGTGGACCGGGCCGAGTACAAGCGCCGCCAGTCCGCGCCCGGAACCAAGATCAGCTCCCGCAACCTGAGCCGGGACCGCCGCCTGCCCATCACCAACCGCTGGACGGTCTGAGGGCAGGAGCGGACTCTGAGGGCAGGAGCGGACAGGGCGTCGGGCGATCCCGGCAGGATCCCGGTCACAATGCACCGGATGCGCGGCGCCGGTAGAGCGTGTAGTCGCTCCCGTCCTCGAAGGCGGTGCTCCGCACCCGCTCGAACCGGGCCGGATCGAAGGCCGCGCCCTCGAAGAAGGGTTTCCCGTTCCCGGCCACGACCGGGTAGCGCTTGATCATGAGCTCGTCGATCTCCGGGAGCAGGTACCCGGCCAGAGACGGGCCTCCGACCGTGCAGACGCCCAGGGGACCGTCCTCCTTCTTGAGCTCGCGGACGGTCTCCAGCGGGTCGGTGGCCACGACCGTCACGTTCGGGTCGATGTCCTCGGGCAGTGTGCGTGAGAAGACGTACTCGCGCATGTGTGCGTACGGTCTGGTGACGCCCTCGTCCAAGGCGACCTGGTAGGAGCCGCGGCCCTGGAGCATGGTGTCGAAGTGCTTATTGGGCACGTCCAGCCCGAGGCGGGCCCGCACCGCTGCGGGGAGCAGTTCCGGGTACTCGTTCACGTGGAACTCGCCGTTGTCCCCGAGGTCTCCGTCGGCGTCGCTGTCGGTGAAGAAGTCGAAGGAACCGTCGGGAGCGCAGACGCGGCCGTCCAGCGAGACCGCGACGAAGTAGGTGAGGGTTCGCATGGTGCTCCTAAGGGGTGCTCGCGCGGCCGAATGACCACTATGCTTGAAGTGCTTCATTTAAAGTACTTTGAATGTAGTGGTTTGCCAAGCGGTTTTTCGCGAGTCTTCCGTGAGAGGGAATGAGAGGGAAAGTGCATGGTCAGAAATCCGGAGCGGCGGGCCGCCCTGCTGGACGCCGCCATCGAGGCGCTCGCCGAGGAGGGTGCGCGCGGGCTCACCTTCCGCGCCGTCGACACCCGGGCCGGCGTGCCCGTCGGTACCGCCTCCAACTACTTCGCCCACCGCGAGGACTTGCTCGCCCAGGCGAGCGTGCGCACTTACGAGCGCTTCATGCCCGGACAGGCCGAGTGGGACAACGTGCTCTCCGGCCCCTACGACCGGGACAAGCTTGCCGAGGTCATGCGCGGCACGGTCGCCCGCATGGTCGCCGCCCCCAGTGTCTACCTGGCCAGCCTGGAACTCCAGCTGGAGGCGACCCGGCGCCCCGAACTGCGCGCGGACATCACCGCCCGCGTCCGCGCGGACCTGGACGCCAACATCGCCTTCCACGAGGAAGCCGGAATGCCCGGCGACCGGGACACGGTGGTCCTGCTCTACCTCGCACTGAACTGGGTGGTCACCGAGTACCTCACCCTGCCCGGCGTCCTCGCGCCCGAAGGCTCGCTGGACGAGTTGGTCACCAAGGTCGTGGACCGGGTCGTACAGCAGGCCTGAGCCCCGGGCACGCGGTCACACCCGTCAGACCGTCCCCGAGCGAGCCGCCAAAGCCCGCCCTGAGCCCGCCCCTAGGCCAAACCGAGCTCTCGGGCGCGGGCTCCCGCGGTGGCCCGGTTGGGCACGTCGAGTTTGGCGAGGATGTTGGACACGTGCACGCTGGCGGTCTTGGGACTGATGAACAGCTCGGCGGCGATGCCGGCGTTGGTGGCGCCCGACGCCAGCAGGCGCAGCACCTCCACCTCACGGGCGGTCAGCCCGGCGGGCTCGGCCGGGGGAGCGGCATCCGCCGAAACCCCCGTGCCCAGCCTGCGGGCCAGGTCCTCGGCAGCGCGGGCCAGCGGCAGGGCGCCGCACTCGGTGGCGGCCTCGTGCACCTGGCGGATCCGTTCCACAGCCAGGGCGCGGTCACCGGCGGCGACCATGGCCTCGGCGGCACGGAGCCGGGCCCGCGCCAGTTGCAGCCGCAGGGGTGTGGCCTCCCACGCGCCGACCGCCTTGCCCCAGAGAGCGGCCAGGGACGCGGGGCCGTCCTCGCCGCCGTCCGCCTCGGCGAGCAGGGCGGTGATCGACGCGGCATGCGCGGAACGCACGGCTCCGCTGACCGCCATCAGTTCCATGACCTGTCTCACCAGGGCGCAGACCTGGTGAGCGGTGCGCACGGTCTCCGCGTCTCGTCCGGGTTCCCCGCCCCGCCGTGCCGCCTCGGCCATGAGCTCCAGCATCGGCCACGTGTATCCGGGCGAGGTCTCCAGCGCCACCCGTTCCAGGACCTCGCGGGACAGGGAGAGCGCTTCGCCGAGGTCGCCCTCGGCTAGGGCCACGTCGACCGCGCCAAGAGTGCGCAGCTGGACGATGTTCATCCGGTGCGCGTCCAGCATGGATCGGTCGCCGACCGGCCCCGTTGCGGCCCGTGCCGCGGGAAGGTCCCCCATCGCAGCGGCGGCCCGGGCCTCCACCGCCAGGATGTAGTGCTGGTGCCGCAGGTCGCGGTGGTCGCGGTCCAGGTAGCGCCGGAAGACCTCCCTGGTTTCGCGCAGGTCGCCCAGATCCAGGAGGATCTCGGCCCGGTTCTGGTAGTTGAAGGACTTGCGCGCAGGGGCCCAGCCCAGCGACTCGTGCCGGGCCAGGGACTCCTCCAGCACCCGGAGCCCTTCCTCGTGGTAGCCCAGCTCGCGCAGGAAGTGGCCCAGGTTCCCGGCCCCGCGCGCCTCCATGTGGGGCTGGCGCAGCTCCTTGGCCTGGCGCAGGCCCTCCTCCATCAGGGGCCTTCCACGCTCGATGTCGCCGTCCTGCATGTAGGACCCGCCGAGGGTGATATGCGCGTCGGCGGCCGCGCACAGGTCGGTGAAGCGTTCCGGGTCGGCCGCCTCGATCGCCCTCCCGGCCAGCTCGCGCGGGCCGTGCCCGCTGCGGGCCAGCTCCAGGAGGAGCTTCTGCTCGGGCGTCTCCTCCCGGTCCCCGCGCAGCAGTGAGCACTCCCGGGCCAGGAGGGCCAGGAGATGGACGTACCCGGGCATGTGCGGCGGGTGCAGGTCCAGGGCCCGGACGAGGTCGGAGAGGCCGCCGTCGCGCACCTGGAAGGCGCGGGCCTGGCCGCGCTGGCGCAGCAGGACCGCCCGCATCGTGCGGGTGGCGTCGTCCGCGGCGGTCTCGGGCACGCTCGGCAGGGCCTCGTCGACCAGCTCCAGCGCGCGCCGGTAGCGGTTCGCTGAGATCGCCGAGTTCGCGGCCTGGCTGACCACCTCGGCCCAACCGAGCCCGTCCACCCGCGCGCTGGGTTCGGGCACTTGGTCCCACAACGACAGCACCCGCTCCAGCATGTCCAGCCGCTCGTCGAAGGCGAGCATCTTCTTGGCCTGTCCCGCCGCACGCCAGGCCGCCTCCATGGCTCGGGGCAGGTCGTGTGCGGCCTGGTAGTGGTGGGCCTGCTCTGCCGCACGGCGGTCGGCGGGCACCGCCTCGGGGTACTCGTCGATGATCTGGGCGAAGCGCAGGTGCAGCCGTGCGTGCGGACCGGGCAGGATCTCCGCGTGCACGGCGTCGCGCAGCAGGGCGTGCCGGAAACGGTAGTCCGTGCGCCCGGGGCGCAGCACGTTGGCGTCGACCAGGGTGTGCAGGGCGGACTCCAGCTCGCGTTCGGGTATCCCCGCCGCGTGGTAGAGCACTTCGTGCTCGATGTACTCGCTCACGGCGCCCACCGCGGCCACGCGCAGAACCGTCAGGGCGGTGTCGTCGAAGCGGTGGACCGGTTCCAGCAGGAGGTCGCGGAAGTGGTCGGGCAGCTCTGTGCCCTCGTCGTCCGGGCAGGTCTCGGCGGCGGCCAGCGCCTCCACGAACAGTGGCACGCCCTCACTGCGTCGGTAAAGCGTTTCGACTTCGCCCGGGGCCAGCTCTCCGCCCCGGATGGCGCCGGCCTGGCGTCCCACTTCCGCGAGGCTGAGCGGTTCCAGGACGATCCGGCCCACACCGGGCAGGCGCTCGAGTTCGGGAAGCAGGCGGCGCAGCGGGTGCGCGCGGTGGAGGTCGTCGCTGCGGTAGGTGGCGACGATCTGGGTGCCCGGCTGGTCGAGGTTGCGGGCCAGGAACACCAGGAGGTCGCGGGTGGCGCCGTCGGACCAGTGCAGGTCCTCCAGCACCACGGTGGCTCCGGTGTCCGCGGCCACCCGGCCGAGCAGGCGCAGGACCTGTTCGAAGAGGATGCCCCGGTTCTCCCGCCGGTCCGCGGACGGTTCGCCCAGCTCGGGCAGGAGGCGGGCGAACTCGCCGAACCCGCCTGGTGCGGCGGTCTCGAAGGGCTCTCGTCCGCGTTCGCGCAGGATCTGGCGGAGCACCGCGGTGAAGGGCGCGTAGGACAGTCCGTCCACGCCCAGTTGCAGGCACGCCCCGAAGAACACGGTCCCGGCGGGCCGGGTGGCGGTGAACTCGCTGACCAGGCGGCTCTTGCCGACCCCGGCGTCCCCGCCGACCAGCAGCGTCTCGGGTGGTCCGGTGCGCGCCCGAAGCGCCTGTTCGGTCAGGAGCTGGAGCTGGTTCTCTCGGCCGACGAAGACGGGACTGGAACCGGAAAGGAGGGGCATGCCTCCATTATGCTCTCCGGCCCCGACATCCCTCCATGGTCTTTCTCCGGCCCGAGCCTTCCCGCTAGCCGAGGCCGAGTTCGCGGGCGCGGGCTCCCGCGGTGGCCCGGTTGGGCACGTCGAGTTTGGCGAGGATGTTGGACACGTGCACGCTGGCGGTCTTGGGACTGACGAAGAGCTCCTCGGCGATCTGCGCGTTGGTGCCGCCCAGGGACAGCAGACGGAGTACCTCCAGCTCGCGTGCGGTCAACCCGGCGGGTGCCGGCGGAGGTGCCGCGTCCTCGGACACCCCCGTGCCCAGTCGGCGGGCGAGTGCCTCCGAGGCACCGGCAAGGGGCCGCGCGCCGCACGCCGTGGCCACCCCGTGCACCCGGCGCACCAGGTCCGCCGCCCGGTCCCGGTCACCGGTGGAGACCAGTACCTCGGCCGCACGCAACCGGGCCCGAGCGAGGTTCAGCACAAGGGGGGTGGCCTCCCAGGCGGACACGGCCGCGCCCCACAGCTCCGCCTGCTCGGCCGGCGCCGCTCCGTCCACCTCGGCCAGCAGTGCGGCCACCGTAGCTGCGTGGGCCGGACTGACCCCGGTCTCGGCCGGGAGCGGTTCGGCGGCCGCGCCCACCAGGTCCCGGACCAGCCGTGCCGCCTCCACGGTCCGTGTGCCGCGCCGCCGCCCCACACCCTGGCGCGCGGCCTCGCCCATGGCTTCCAAGAGCGGCCACGCGTACCCGGGTGTGGACCGCATGACGGACGCCTCCAGCACGGCTCGGGACAGGGACAGGGCCTCGTCCACGTCCGCCTCGGCCAGCGCCGTCTCGAGCGAACTCAGCGCCCGGAGCTGGACGATGCTCACCCGGTGTTCGGTGAGCATCGAACGGTCTCCCCCGGGGCCCACGGCGGCGCGCGCGGCGGACAGGTCGCCCACCGCCGCGGCGATGCGCGCGCCCACGGCAAGGATGTAGGGCCGGTGCCGCTCTCTGCTGGCGGCGTCCAGCGTGCCTCGGATGATGTCCCGGGCCGTGGCCAGCTCACCGAGTTCGAAGTGGATCTCGGCCCGGTTCAGGTGGGTGGGGGCCTTGTGCACCGAAGCCCAGCCCAGCTCCTCGTGCCGGGCCAGGGACCCCTCCAGTACTTCCAGGCCCTCGCGGTGCAGCCCGTACCTGTGCAGGAAGTACCCGAGGTCCCCGGCACCGCGAGCTTCCAGTACGGGCTCGGCGACGGCGGCCGCGCGGCGGATCCCCTCCTCCAGCAGCGGTCGGCCGCGTTCGGGGTCCCCCTCAGCCATCTCGATGGCGCCCAGGGTGATGCGGGCGTCCGCCGCTGCGCACGTGCTGGCCTCGTCATCCTTGCCAGCTACCTCGATCGCCCTCTCCGCCAGCTCGCGCGGGCTCCGGCCGTCGATGGCGGCCATGTGCGTCTCGAGTTGTTCGGGGCTCGTGGTCCGGTCGTTGCGCAGGAGCAGGGTCTCCCTGGCCAGGGTGGCGAGCAGCTGCGCGAAGTCCGGCATGTGCGGCGGGTGCAGCTCCAATGCGCGGAGCAGGTCGGCGAGGCCGGCCTCGCGCTCCTCGGGAGCGCGGACCTGACCGCGTCGACGCAGCAGGACCGCCCGCACCGTGCGGGTGTGGTCGTCCTCGGGGTCCTCCGGAACACTGTCCAGAGCACCGTCGACCAGTTCCAGGACCCGTCGGTTGCGGCCGGCGGAGAGCGCGGCCCCGGCCGCCTCGCTGACGACTTCGGCCCAACCGAGCCCCGCCACCCGCGTGCTGGGTTCGGGCACTCGGTCCCACAGCGAGAGCACCCGTTCCAGCATGTCCAGTTCCTCGTCGAAGGCGAGGGTGTCCCCGGCGCGCAGCGCCGCCCACCAAGCGGCCTCCATGGCTCGGGGCAGGTCGTGTGCGGCCTGGTAGTGGTGGGCCTGTTCCGCGGCACGGCGGTCGGTCGGCACCAGCTCCGGGTATTCGTCGATGAGCTGGGCGAAGCGCAGGTGCAGCCGTGTGTGCGGTCCGGGCAGGATCTCCCCGTGCACGGCGTCGCGCAGCATAGCGTGCCGGAACCGGTAGTCGGTGCGTCCGGCGCGTAGGACGTTGGCGTCGACCAGGGTGTGCAGCGCGGCCTCCAACTCACGCTCCGGGAGAGCGGCGGCCAGCTGTAGCACCTCGTGTTCCACGCTGCCGCTCACGGCGCCCACGGCCGCGGTCCGGAGCACGGCCAGGGCGGTGTCGTCGAAGCGGTGGACCGGTTCCAGCAGGAGGTCGCGGAAGTGGTCGGGCAGGTCCGGGCCGTCCCGGTCTGGGTGGGGATCGGAGGTGGCCAGTGCCTCCACGAACAGCGGTACGCCCTCGCTGCGCTGGAACAGGGTGTCGAGTTCCTCCGGAGCCAGTTCCCGGCCCCGGATGGCGGCGGCCTGGCGTCCCACCGCCTCCTTGGCGAGCGGCTCCAACTGGATCCGGCCCACGCCGGGCAGGCGCTCGATCTGGGGGAGGAGCCGCCGCAGTGGGTGAGCCCGGTACAGGTCGTCGCTGCGGTAGGTGGCGACGATCTGGGTACCGGGCCGGGCCAGGTTGCGGGCCAGGAACACCAGGAGGTCGCGGGTGGCGCCGTCGGACCAGTGCAGGTCCTCCAGCACCACGGTGACGCCCTCGTCCCCGGCGACCCGGTCGAACAGGCGCAGGACCTGTTCGAAGAGGATGCCCCGGTTCTCCCGGCGGTCCGTCGGCGACTCGCCCAGCTCGGGCAGGAGGCGGGCGAACTCTCCGACGCCGCCCGGCGCGGCGGCCTCGAAGGGCCCTCGTCCGCGTTCCCGGAGGATCTGGCGGAGCACCGCGGTGAAGGGCGCGTAGGACAGCCCGTCCACGCCCAGTTGCAGGCACGCCCCCACGAAAACCGTTCCGGCGGGCCGGGTGACGGTGAACTCGGTGATGAGGCGGCTCTTGCCGACCCCCGCGTCCCCGCCGATCAGCAGACCCTCCGGTGGCCCGCTCCGCACGCGGTCGGCCTGTTCGGTCAGGAGCTGGAGCTGGTTTTCCCGGCCGACGAAGACGGGGCTGGTGTCCGAAAGGAGGGGCATGCCCCCCCATTATGCTCTCCGGCCCCGGCGTTCCTCTCTGAGGCGAGCACGGGCCTCCGCGCGGAGCCGGCGCGCGTGGCGTCCGAGCGCGGCCTGCCTCAGGCGTTCGTCGCGCATGGCGTTTCCGGTGGCGGTACGCAGGTCGTCGTAGGTCATGGTTTCCCCTGTTGGCTTCGGCCGACGCCGGTCGTCGGCCCACCAACGACGATGCCGCTAAGGACCCCCGTGCCACATGGGGAGAAAACCCGGTCTTGGCGGGTTGGGGACCGTGGCCGAACCCCCTCGTCTAAGACCCCGCTCAGGCAGGTGCTCGTGGAGTGGTCAGCCCAGGCCGAACTCCCTGGCCCGGGCTCCCGCGGTGGCCCGGTTGGGGACGCCGAGTTTGGCGAGGATGTTGGACACGTGCACGCTGGCGGTCTTGGGGCTGACGAACAGTTCCGCCGCGATCCCCGCGTTGCTCAGTCCTTGGGCGAGCAACCGCAGAACCTCCACCTCTCGCGGGGTGAGCCCGGAAGGTACCGCCGCCGGGCCGCCGGAGCGCTCAGGGCCCGCCGAGGAGTCTTCGGAGTGCGTGCCAGCCGCGGCGTTCGTGCCGTTACCGCTGGTGTCACCGTCCCCGCCGTCGAGCGGGAGCCCCATTCGCCGGGCCAGGTCGGCCGCGGCCAGGCTCAAGGCCACCGCCCCGTACCGCTCGGCCACCTCGTGCGCCGCCCGCACTTCGGACCGGGTGGCGGTTCGTTGGCCGCCCACGGTCAGGGCGGCCCGTGCCGCCCGGAGCCGGGCCCAGGCCAGGGGGAGGGGAGCCGGGGTGCTCAGCCACGCCGCCACGGCTGTCCGCCACGCGGACAGGACCGATTCCCCGGGTTCGACGCCCTCGGCCAGCCGGGCCAGGGCGGAGGCTCGGGCGGCCGTTTGAACCGGGCCGTGCACCGGCATACCCGCCACGGCCGCCCCGACCCGTGCGCGCAGGTCACGTGCGCGGAGGCCGCTCCGCCGGACCACCTCCGCGAGCAGGTCCACCAAGGTCCACCCGTACCCGGGGGAGTCGGCGAATCCCAGCCGGGACAGGGCCTCGTCGGCCCGGTCCCGGGCTCCGGCCAAGTCACCCTCGGCCAGCAGAACTTCAAGGTGGGCCGTCACCACCAGTTGGGCCTGGTCCAGGCGCTCCACGCTCAGGAGCGCGTTCTCGTCCATCCGTTCCACGCTCTCCCAAGCGAGCACCAGGTCCGAGTGGTCGAGGCTGGACCTGGCGGTCGGCAGGTCTCCCAGGGCGACGGCGGTCCGGGCCCGGACGGTCAACAGGAACACCCGGTGCATCGGTGTGGGCGTCCGCGGCAGAGCCTCCTCCACCAGCGTGAGAGCACGCCCCAGGAAGCCGAGTTCGAAGTACGTTTCGGCGCGGTTCTGCAAGCTGAAGCTGCTGTGGAGGTTGGCGGGCCCCCGCCCCCGCTGGTACGCAAGCGACCGCTCCAGCAGATCGAGAGCCTCCCGGTGCCCCGCCTGTTCCCGGACGTAGTGGGCCAGGTTGCCGCTGGCCCGGGCCTCCATGGCCGGGTCGCCGATCTCCTTGCTCAGGGCTATGGCCCGAGTCAGGGTAGCGTGCCCCGCCTCGGTGCTGCCCCGGCTCATCTGGACCGATCCGAGAGTGACCAAGGCCGCGGCCTCCGCACCGCGGTCGCCGGTGCGGTGCGCGACCTCGTGGGCCTCTTCCGCGAGCGACACCGCGGACCGGCCCAGGCCCAGGGTCTCGCGGGGCCGGAACATGCTCTCCCTGGCTACGATGGACAGCATGCGTCCGTAGCCGGGCATGTGCGGCGGATGCAGGCGGAGGGCCTCGGCAAGGTCGGTCGCGGCGCCCTCGGCCACCCGGTGGGTCCGGGCCTGGCCCCGGCAGCGCAGTAGTACCGCGCGCACGGTCAGAGCCCGGTCGTCCTCGGCGTCCGCGCCTTCCTCGGAGACACGGGCCAGGCCCTCGTCGCAGAGCACCCCGGCGCGCCCGGGCCGACCGCACTGCAGCGCGGCCAGTGCCGCGGCCGCGTACACCTCGGGAAGCCCGGTGCCGCCGACCAGCTCCCGGGCGCCCGGCACCCGTTCCCAGAGGTCGAGCACCCGGTCGAGTAGGCCCAGCTGTTCGTCGTGGGCCAGGGCCCCCTCGGCTTGGAGCGCCGCGGCCCAGGCCGTTCGCAGGGCACGCGGCAGGTCGTGGGCGGCTTGGTAGTGGTGGGCCAGCTCGGCGGCGTGCCGCTCCCGGGGCACCGAGTCGCGGTGCTCCTCGATGTCACCGGCGAAGCGCAGGTGCAGGCGCACCCGGGCACCGGGGAGCAGCGTCCCGTACACGGCCTCGCGCAGGAGGGCGTGCCGGAAACGGTAGCCGTCCCCGCTCATCCGGAGCAGGGCGGTGTCGACCAAGGTTCGCAGCGCATCCTCAAGGTCGTTCTCGGCGAAGCCAGCGGCGCGGCCCAGGGGGGTGTGGCCCACTTCGCCCGAGACCGCACCGACCGAGGCGACTCTCAGGATCTCCGCCGCGACCGGATCCAGACGGTGCACGGGCCCCAGCAAGAGGTCCCGGAACCGTTCGGGTACTGGGACTCCGGAGCTTCCGGAGGGTCCGGTCCCCGCAGCTCCGGTGATCCCCGAGGTGCCGGTGGATTCAGGGGCACCGGTGGCCTCCCCACCGGTCATGGCCGTTGCCAGCGCCTCCACGTACAGCGGGATTCCGTCACTGCGCCGATGGAGTTCGTCCACCTGCCCGACGGAGAGCCCGCCCCCGGCGAGGGCGTGTGCTTGGCGGCCCACCTCCGCCCTGCTGAGCGGGGCCAGGTCGTGCCGGGCCACCTCGGGCAGGCGTCCGAGTTCGGGCAGGAGGCGGCGCAGCGGGTGCGCGTTGTCGAGGCCTTCGGTGCGGTGGGTGGTGATGATCTGGACGCCGGGCCGGTCCAGGTTGCGCACGAGGAAGACCAGCAGGTCGAGGGTGGCGCCGTCGGACCAGTGCAGATCCTCCAGGACCAGGGTCACTCCGTCCTCGCCGGCGGTATGGCGTACCAGGTGGAGTACCTGGTCGAAGAGGACGGCCCTGGACTCGGGGCGCCCCTCGGGGAGGCTGCCCAGCTCGGGCAGGATCCTGGCCAGTTCCGTCGTGGCGGGCGCTGCCGTTCCCTCGGCGGTGGCCGGTGCCGACGCTTCGAAGGGTGCCCGTCCTCGTTCGCGCAGGATCTGGCGGAGGATCGCCGTGAACGGTGCGTAGGCAAGGCCGTCCACCCCGAGTTCCAGGCAGCCGCCGACGAACACGCTCCCCGGAGGGCGGGTCGCGGCGAACTCCTGGATCAGCCGGGTCTTGCCGATCCCGGCGTCACCACCGAGTACCAGGGCGGCCGCGGCCCCGGTGTGGCAGCGCCGGGCGTGTTCGTCGAGGAGGCGTAGCTCCTCCTCGCGGCCGACGAGGTGCGGTGCGGACTCGGGTAGGAGGGGCATGACGGTCATTATGTCGTCCCCTGGCGGCGCGGTCAGGTGCCCGTCCGGCGTCGGGCACGGCGCTCCGCGCGGCGGCGCTCACGCTTCTCGGCGCGCGCCTTGAGGGCCTCGCGGCGCTGCTCGCCGTCCCGGAGAGCGGTCTGGGAGGTGCGCTGGTCACTGTGGAGCAGGTCGGGGTGGAACACAGTGGTCCTTCTTCTCGGTCAGGGCCTCTCGGGCCGGGTTTCGCGGATGGGGCGGACCGTTGTCCGCCCTCGTGACCACCACGATCCGGCTAAGCGGGCCGCGGCCGCATCGGGCGGAATCCGCGTTTGGCGCGCCATCGGCTGAAACGGGTGGACCAGGACCGCTAAGACGTCCCAGCGAACCTCTAAGCCCCCGCCATTCGGCGTAGGACGGGGGCGGTTTCCGCTGGCCAGGGGCGTGTCATCGCGCACTGAGGAATGATCACGCGTAGTTGTCTTGAAGTGTCACAGGGCGAACGTCAAGGAGGCGTGGGATGACTCTGGTCGCTTGCGGGACCGGACGGCGGGGCGTGCGCGCGAGAGGGGTCGGGCGCGGGAGAGGGTCCGCGGGCCGGGGATGGTTCGTTCGCGGGTCCGGGTGGGTGGTCTCGGGACTGGCCGCCGCGGTGCTGTGGGTGCCTCCCGCCGCAGCGGACGACGGGGGCTCGGCGGGAGAACGGGGCACAGGAGGTGACCGGGAACTGCCCGATGTGCTTTCCGAGGGCGGCGACGGGACCGCCGACGGGGCACTCGTGGGATTGGCCCTGTCCGGGGGCGAGCAGCCGCCGTTGCCGGGGGAGGAAGTCGTGTACCGGGTGACCGTCGCCAACAGCGGTGAGGCTCCGGTCGAGGACGGCCTGCTCGCCCAGAACGTGCCTGAATCCTTGGAGGCCGTGGACGTGGAGGGGGCGGGCCTGGTCGAGGAGGGCGTGGCCAACTGGCGGGTGGACGTGCCGGAGGGCGACGAGGCCGTCTACACGGTGCGCGGCCGGGTGCCCGAGGGCGCGGAGGCGGGGGAGCGCTTGGTGAGTACGGCATGTCTGCTGCTCGACCGGGACGGGGAACCCGCGGCGTGCGCCAGCGACACCCTCCGGGTGGGCGACCAGACGGTGCTCTCGCGGGTGGGGGCCGCGGTCGACCTCGAAGGGCTGCTCCGGGTGGCGGGTGTGGGGATGCTGGCCGTGCTCGTCTGGCTCGTGTGGCGGCAGAGGAGGGCGTTCAAGCGGGGGTGATATGCGGAGAGACGCGGACTCTGCATGGGTTGTCTGATTTGTTACGTCAAGGCGTCAGTAAAGCGGGATGAACAACTACAGGGCGTAGTAGTGTGTTGGTATGGACTTTCTCTACTCCGCGCTCGTTTTCCTGCACATGCTCGGTCTGGCCGGCATCATCGCCGGCTTCCTGATGCAGTTGATGACCGACAACCTCAAGGCCACCAAGGTCCTGCTGCACAGCTCCCTGCTCCAGTTGGTCACCGGCGTGCTGCTGGTCGGCGTCGCCGAGATGGCGGACCTGACCGAAATCGACCACATGAAGATCGGGGTCAAGCTCGTCGTCTCCCTGGCCATCGTGGTGCTCGGCATCATGAACGTGCGCAAGCCCGCCACCAACCTGGCCGTCGTCGCCGGTGTCCTGGCCATCGTCAACATCGGCCTCGCCGTCTTCTGGTAGCTGGTCCCGGGCGCGCCTTCCGCGGGGCGCGGCCCGCCCCCGCCCGCACGGGTTCCCGCCGGTGGCGGACCGGAGTCCATCCGGTCCGCCACCGGTTTTTTCGTGCCTTCTTGCAGGGATTTGCAGCGTCTTTCGTTCAAACACCTCGGGGCTTACGCGTTAAAGAGCGGGAAATCCGTTGTTCACAAGCGGGTCCGGGTCTGTTACGTTCGTCACTCCAACGCAAACTCTTGCAAGTTCTGCAAGAGGGCGTCGGTGGGGCAGTGTGGCCCCACCGTGGACCTCCCCCCAAGGAGCACACATGAGAACAGCCCGACTCGGCGTCATCGCCGGGGCCGCGGTGCTAGGAGCCGGCCTGCTAACGGTTCCCGGCCAAGCCGACCCGCAGGACGCCGAACCCGTCGCCGCCACCAGTCCGGCCAGCAGCACCCTCCAGGAGGACACGGGCGACACCATCGTCCACCTGTTCCAGTGGACCTGGGACTCCGTCGCCGACGAGTGCGCCGATCACCTCGGCCCCAACGGCTACGGAGGGGTCCAGGTCTCCCCGCCCCAGGAGCATGTGGTGGTGCCGTCCTCCGAAGGCGGCGACTACCCCTGGTGGCAGGACTACCAGCCGGTCTCCTACCAGATCGACAACACCCGGCGCGGCACCGCCGAGGACTTCGAGGACATGGTCGAGACCTGCGCCGACAACGACGTGCGGATCTACGTCGACGCCGTCATCAACCACATGACCGGGCCCCAGGAGGAATCGCTCCCGGGAAGCGCCGGGACCGAGTGGGAGCAGTACGAGTACCCGGACCTGTTCGGGGACGGTGAAGCGGCCTACACCTACGATGACTTCGGTCCCTGCTACGACGAGATCGAGGACTGGGACGACAAGGAAGAGGTCCAGAACTGCCAGCTCCTGGGTCTGGCCGACCTGGACACCGGTGACTCCGGCGTCCGGGACCAGATCACCCGGTACATGAACGAGCTGATCGGCCTCGGTGTCGCGGGCTTCCGGGTGGACGCCTCCAAACACGTCCCCGAGGACGACATGGGCGCCATCATGGACGCCCTGGACGAGGTCCCCGGCTTCGGCGGGGAGCCGCACGTCTTCCACGAGGTCTACGGGGACGAGACCGTCCCCTACACCGCGTACACGCCCTACGGCCAGGTCACCAACTTCGACTACAAGCGCGACATCGCGTCGAGCTTCGCCGACGGCAACATCGCCGACCTGACCGACTTCTCCGACCCAGGAGAGCTCACCGCGGACGAGGCGGTCGTCTTCGTCGACAACCACGACACCCAGCGCTACGAGCCCACCCTCACCTACGTCGACGGCGAGCGCTACTACCTCGCCACCGCCTTCATGCTCGCCCACCCCTACGGAACCCCCGTGGTGATGTCGAGCTACGACTTCGACGGCAACGACGCCGAGGGGCCGCCCAGCACCGGTGAGGCCGACGGCAACCCCGCGGGCTGGCTCACCGAGGACACCGACTGCTCCAGCGACGAGTGGATCTGCGAGCACCGGGACGAGACCGTCGCCAGCATGGTTTCCTTCCGTAACGCGGTCGCCGGTACCGACCTGACCGAACGCGCCGAGGACGGCTCCTCCCGTGTGGCCTTCGACCGGGGCGAGGAGGGCTTCGCCGCCTTCAACGCCTCCGACGGCGGATGGGACCTGACGGCCGAGACCTCGCTGCCGGACGGTACCTACGACAACGTCGCGGGTTCCGGCCTCGCCACCGTCTCCGGCGGCCAGATCACCGCGAGCGTCCCCGCCGACGGCGCCCTCGCCGTGCACGTGGGCGGCGAATGCGGGGAGGACTGTGACAACGGCGGCGGCGACCCGGGCGACCCGGACACCCTCACCGCCACCGTCGAGACCGAGCCCGGCCAGGAAGTGCACATCGTCGGCTCCACCTCGGACCTGGGTTCCTGGAACCCGGAGGACGGCGCTCCGCTGAGCACCGATGAGTCCTCCTACCCCGAGTGGACGGGTGACGTCACCATCGAGGAGGACACCGAGTGGAAGCTCGTCAAGGTGTCGGACGACGGCGAACCCGAGTGGGAGCCCGGCGACAACCGGGTCGGCCCCGCAACCTCCGTCACCTGGGGCGAGGACTGACCGTCCACCACTAGACCCACCCCTAGGGCCGTTCACTCCCCGGCCCGGCCACGGGCACCCCCGCGCCGCTCTCCTCTGGCGCGGGGGGTGCCCTCCGCAAATCCGCCCTGATCCCTGTCTCCACCCTCGGCGCTCGAGCGTGGAGCTGGGGGCAAGATCATCGGGGTTAGTCGTCGTAGAACGTGCGCTCCATGACCGTGCGCGCCCTGCGGGTGGCCCGCAGGTAGGACTCGGTCAGCTGCTCCGCGGGGCCCTCAGGCTCGGGCCCGTCCTCCTCTTCGTCGTCCCCGCCGCTCCCGTACCCCATGGCCTCCGCCAGCGCCGCGCGCACCCGCAGGTCGTAGGGGATCGAGTCCCCGCCTCGGCCGCGTACGAGCATCACCATTCCGCGCACCCGGGAGGCCAACCGCCACGCCTCTTCCAGGGTCACGCCGTCGTCGGCGGCCAGCAGCCCGTGCGCGACCGCCACCTCCAACGCCTCCAGGGTTCCGGTCTTGCGCAAGTCCGGATACTCGTGCGCGTGGCGCAGCTGTACCAACTGGGCCACCCACTCCACGTCCGAGAGTCCGCCCCGGCCCAGCTTGGTGTGCAGGGTCGGATCGGCCCCGCGCGGGAGCCGCTCGGCCTCCATCCGCGCCTTCAGCTTGCGGATCTCCAGCACGGCGGACGCGTCGATCCCACCGGACGGGTAGCGCAGCGGGTCGATCAGCGCGGTGAACGCCCGGCACAGGTCCTGGTCGCCCGCGACCGGCCGGGCACGCAACAGCGCCTGGCTCTCCCACACCTGCGACCAGCGGCCGTAGTAGACGGCGTACGAGTCCAGTGTGCGCACCACCGGCCCGCTCCTGCCCTCCGGCCGCAGGTCCGTGTCGACCTTGAGCGGCGGCTCGGCGGCGGGCATCTCCAGCAGCCGGGCCAACTCCCGCACGACGGCCATGGCCTGCTTGGTGGCCGCGCCCGTGTCCACCCCGGGCAGCGGGTCGTGGACGTACATCACGTCGGCGTCGCTCGCGTAGGTGAGCTCACCGCCGCCGAACCGGCCCATGGCCACCACGCACACCCGGGTGAGCTCCACACCATCCGCATCGGCCGCGACCTTGGCGCGGGCGGCGCGCAGTGCGGCGTCGATGGTGACCGCGGCGATATCGGTCAGCGCGGTACCGACGTCCTCCACCGGCGACACTCCCAGCAGGTCCGCGGCGGCTGTGCGCAGCAGCTCGCGCCGGCGCAGCGCGCGCACCGCCGACACCGCCTCCTCGGGGGAGTCGTAGCGGCGCAGCGCGGCGTCGGCCTCCGCGGCCAGCGTCCGGCTCTCCCGCCGCCGCAGGTCGGCGTCGTTGGCCAGGGTCGCCACCGCCTCCGGCGCTCGGAGCAGCAACTCGGTCACGTAACGGCTCGTCCCCAGCAGCCACGCCATCCGCTCGGCCACCCGGACGTCGTCGCGCAGCAGCCGCAGATACCAAGGGGTGGTGCCCAGGGTGTCGCTGACCTGCCGGAACCCCAGCAGGCCCGCGTCCGGGTCGGGGGCGTCCGCGAACCAGCCCAGCATCACCGGCAGCAGCGTGCGCTGGATCGACGCCCGCCGAGACAGCCCCGACGTCAAGGACCCCAAGTGCCGCAGCGCGCCGCGCGGATCCGCGAACCCCAGCGCGCCCAGCCGCTCCACGGCCTGGTCGGGGGAGAGGCGGATCTCGTCCTCCGGCAGCTTGGCCACCGCGTTCAACAGCGGCCGGTAGAAGAGTTTCTCGTGCAGGCGGCGTACCTCGGCCGACACCCGTTTGCGGGCGTCGGTGAGCTCGCGCACGGGGTCGGCGGTGAAACCCAGGCTCCGGCCCAGCTGGCGCAGCTGCGCGGGGCCGTCGGGGCTCGCCGGGTCGGGCATCAGGTGGGTACGGCGCAACCGCTCCAGCTGCAGCAGGTGCTCTACCCGGCGCAGGAACCGGTAGGCGTCGGACAGCCCGGCCGCGTCGCGCCGCCCCACATAGCCGTACTCGGACAGCGAGGCCAGTGCCTGGAGGGTGTTGCCCGAACGCAGGCGGTCGTCGGAGCGCCCGTGCACCAGCTGGAGCAGCTGGACGGAGAACTCGATGTCGCGCAGGCCGCCGGCTCCCAGCTTGAGTTCGCGCTCGGTCTGGCCCGCCGGGATGTGCGCCACCACTCGGCGGCGCATCGCCTGCACGTCCTCCACGAAGTCCTTGCGCCCGGAGGCCTCCCACACCAGGGGCGAGATCGCCTCGGTGTAGGCCTTGCCCAGGGCCACGTCACCGGCGATCGGGCGGGCCTTGAGCAGAGCCTGGAACTCCCAGGTCTTCGCCCATCGCTCGTAGTAGGCCAGGTGTCCGGACAGCGGCCGGACCAGGGGGCCGTTCTTTCCCTCGGGGCGCAGCGCGGGGTCGACCTCCCACAGGGTGCCCTCGGCGTCGGTCTCCGACGGGATCCGCATCATCGCCGTGGCCAGTCGGGTCGCCGCGCGCAGCGCCTCCTGTTCGTCCACGGGGTCCCCGCCGGGGCCCACGGCGGGTTCGGCCGCGAACACCACGTCCACGTCGCTGACGTAGTTCAGCTCCCGGCCGCCGCACTTGCCCATGCCGATCACGGTCAGGCGGCACAGCGCCGAGTCCTCGGGCGCCTCGGCCCGGGCCACCGCCAACGACGCGTCCAGCGTGGCGGCGGCCAGGTCAGCCAGCTCGGCGGCGACCTCGTCGACGGTGTTCAAGCCGGTCAGGTCGCGCCCGGCCAAGCGCAGGACCCTCCTGCGATAGGCCACCCGCACCGTGTGCCGCAACACCGCGGACGGCTCGCCGTCGCCGGCCTCACCCAGGACGAGGTCGGCGACGGGCGCGGCGTCGTCGGGCTGCGCGCCCACGGTATGCAGCATCCCCCGGCGCAACTCCTCCGGTGCGGGGGTGCGCGCGGCGTCGGCGCCGCGAAGCTCGCGCCAGTCACCGGGGTGTCGGACCAGGTGGTCGGTGAGCGCCGTGCTGGCGCCCAGGATCAGGCACAGTCGGGCCCGCAGGTTCCGTTCCTCCCGCAGGGCGACGAGTACCTCGTCCGGTTCGGAGGTGGCCTCCAACAGCCGGAGCAGACCCAAGAGGGCCTGGTCCGGGTCGGGTGCGGCCGCGAGGGCGCTGATGACGTCGGTGTCGGTCTGGGCGTCCAGACCCGCCTCCGCCACCAGCTTCAGGGCCCGCACACTGTCGCTGAAGCCCTTCCTGGCGAGCGCGCCTGCTGTCATGTTGGTTCTTCCGTCACTAGCCACGCGTCAACGGTAGCCGTCCGGCCCGTGCTCGGACCGCGCGGCTCGGTTTCAAGTGCACGGGAGCGCCGGCGGCCCCCGGAACCGACTCGGGGCCGGCATCCGAACGGATACCGGCCCCGAGGGTTGCTCTTAGATGTCGTAGTAGAGCTCGAACTCACGCGGGTGCGGGCGCAGACGCAGGGAGTCGATCTCCTCGGTGCGCTTGAACTCGATGTAGGTCTCGATCAGGTCCTTGGTGAAGACGCCGCCCTCGAGCAGGAACTCGTGGTCGTCCTCCAGGGCCTCCAGGGCCTCGTCCAGGGACGCGGGAACCGTCTCGATGGCCTGGGCCTCGGCCGGCGGCAGCTCGTAGAGGTCCTTGTCGACCGGCTCCGGCGGCTCGATCTTGTTCTTGATGCCGTCCAGGCCCGCCATCAGCATGGCGGAGAAGGCCAGGTACGGGTTGGCCGACGGGTCCGGCACGCGGAACTCGATGCGCTTGGCCTTGGGGTTGGAACCGGTGAGCGGCAGGCGGATGCAGGCCGAACGGTTCCGCTGGCTGTAGACCAGGTTGATCGGGGCCTCGTAGCCCGGCACCAGGCGGTGGTAGGAGTTCACCGTCGGGTTGGTGAAGGCCAGAAGGGCCGACGCGTGCTTGAGCAGACCGCCGATGTAGTAGCGGGCCGTGTCGGAGAGCTGGCCGTAGCCGGACTCGTCGAAGAACAGCGGCTCGCCGTCCTTCCACAGGCTCTGGTGGCAGTGCATGCCGGATCCGTTGTCGCCGAAGAGGGGCTTCGGCATGAACGTGGCGGTCTTGCCCGCCTCGTTGGCGACGTTCTTGACGATGTACTTGTACAGCTGCACGCGGTCGGCCTGCTGGAGCAGCGTGCCGAACTTGATGCCGATCTCGGCCTGGCCCGCGGTGCCGACCTCGTGGTGCTGGAGCTCGACCTCGACGCCGGACTTGATGAGGCTCTTCACCATGTCGGAGCGCAGGTCGCTGTAGTGGTCGACCGGCTCGACGGGGAAGTAGCCGCCCTTGAAGCGCGGACGGTAGCCGCGGTTGCCGCCCTCGATCGCGGAGCCGGTGTTCCAGGCGCCCTCGATGGAGTCGATCTCGTAGTAGCCGGTGTTCGCACGCGTCTCGAACTTGACGTCGTCGAAGATGTAGAACTCGGCCTCGGGGCCGAAGAAGGCGGTGTCGGCCACGCCGGAGCCCTTGAGGAAGGCCTCGGCCTTGCGGGCGACGTTACGGGGGTCGCGGCTGTACGACTCCAGCGTGAGCGGGTCGTGGACGAAGAACGTCATGTTCAGCGTCTTGTACTTGCGGAACGGGTCCAGGACTGCGGTGCTCAGGTCGGGGAGCAGCAGCATGTCGGACTCGTGGATGGCCTGGAAGCCGCGGATCGAGGAACCGTCGAACATCTGACCATCGGTGAAGGTGGACTCGTCCACGTTCTCGATCGGGAGGGTAACGTGGTTCACTCCTCCGAACAGGTCCGTGAACCGGACGTCGAGGAACTCGACGTCCTCGTCTCGGATGAAGGCGAGAACCTCGTCGACGCTGCTGAACAAAACGGAACCTCCGTGCAGGTGGCTGAGACGGCGGGTTCGGTCCGCTCCATCGCGGACGCCTCGAACCGCACGCCGTCTCCCGGCTTCGGTAACGAAGCTAGAAGGGCGCGGTTTCCACGCCATGTCTCGATTGTTTCTTGCATGTTACGGAGTCCCGCGTTTCCGCAGACCAACGCCTCCGACCCGGTGATTCCCTCCGTTCACGGCGGAAATCGGGCCGCTGCGCCACCCCGGTCGTGACTGGAGTCACACTCCCTCTCGTCGCATGTCACAGCGCTCGCGCGGGCCCGCGCACGGGAGGGACGGACGTGCCGATAACGTGAAAGGCATGAGCGACAAGAGCCGGAGCGGAGTCCCCGCACCCCCCGAAGACGACTTCACGTACCGGGGCAACCGGCTCGGCCTGCCCGAGAGTGGCACCGGTTCGGTCCCCGGCGTCACGCGCCGCCTCGTCGGCCTCGCCCTGGACTGGGGCCTGGCCACCATGCTCGTCGCGGGCGCGCTCAACCTCGGCCTGATCGGTCAGGACCTTTCGGCCGCGGCGGCCGGCGGAGGGGAGCAGGAGGCTCTGGCCCTGACCAACTTCACCGCTCTGTCCACGTTCGTGGTGTTCGCCGGGATGAGCATCGTCCTGCTGACCCTGTTCGGTACAACGATCGGGCGGCGGATCGTCGGCGTCGGTATCACGGCCACCGGTGAGCGCTCCTGGCCCTGGTTCGCCTCGATGGCCGTGCGGACCTTCCTGTTGTGCCTGGTGATTCCCGCGGTGGTCTACGACCGGGACACCCGTGGTCTGCACGACCGCGCCGCGGGGACCATCGCGACTCGTTACTGAGTTCTCACTAGGTGTTTCGCCCCCCGTTCGGAACGTGAAGCACGCTGTCCGCACCCCCTTCGGCCTGCTGTTAGCATCCGGTCACGGCACCGCATTCCGGAGCCGCGATCCCGGGCCGGTTCCTTCCCCAGTGCGCGTGGAAGCACCCCTGGACGCCCTGACCCCGCCCCCTAGGTCTCATACGCACCCTCGAAGGCTCGCATGGCTGGAAAACGCTCCGCTCCTCGTAGTTCCGGCGCGCTCGGCGCCGTCCGGATGTCCACCGCACAGTGGATCGCCTGTGCCGTCACCGTCTTGGTGATCGCCGGGAGTCTCGGCGGCTACGGCTGGTACCAGGGGTTGATCGGCAACATCACGACCGCTGAGGTGGACACCGACGAGTGGGACCGCCCCACGAGTGTCGAGGGTGTGATGAACGTGCTCATCATCGGCTCGGACGAGCGCTCGGGTGAGAACGCCGAGTATGGGGATACCGAGGGTGAGCGCCCCGACACGATGCTCATCGCCAGTATCAACGTGGACAGCGGCGCCGCCACCCTGGTGAACCTGCCGCGCGACCTGTTGGTGGACCTCCCGGGCTGTGAAGCCGTCGAGGGCTACGAGGGTATGAGCCCTCAAACGGGCATGATCAACTCGGCCATGAACTTCGGCGGGGTGGGCTGCCAGTGGAACGCCGTGGAACAGGCCACCGGGGTGCACCTGGACCACTTCCTCCTGATGGACTTCATCGGCTTCAGGGACATGGTGGACTCCATCGGGGGTGTGGAGATGTGCATCCCCGAGTCCATCAACGACCCCCTGGCCCATCTGGAGCTGGACGCGGGGCTCAAGACCTTGGACGGCGAGGACTCGCTCGGTTTCGTTCGCTCCCGTTACGGCCAGGGCGATGGCAGCGACCTGTCCCGGATCGACCGGCAACAGGAGTTCATGGGCGCGATGCTGCGGGAGATCCTCAGCAGCGACGTCATGACCAGCCCCGTCACCATCACGAACTTCCTCGGTGCGGTGACCGATTCGATCACCACCGACGACGACCTGACCGTCGACACCATGGCGGACATCGCCATCTCCATGCGCGAGGTGGACCTGGACCGGGTCCAGTTCGTCACGGTCCCCAACGGAGCCCACCCCGAGGACGAGAACCGGATCGCCATGGAACAGCCCGCCGCGTCGGAGCTGTTCGACGCCATCAACTCGGGTGTCGACCTGCAGGGGGAGGACGGCGAAGGTTCCGAGGGCGACGACGAGGCCGAGGAGAGTGAGGTCGATCCCTCCGACATCACGGTCGAGGTGGTGAACAACACCAGCATCGAAGGGCTCGCCCTGGAGATCCAGACCGTCTTGGCGCAGGAGGACTACGTGGTCACGGGGACGGGTAACCCCGACGTCCGAGCCCCCGAGGCCACCACGATCTACCACGGCCCGGACGACGAGGCCGCCGCCGAACTGCTCGCCGGGTCCCTCGAGAACGCCCAGACCGAGGAGGTGGAGGGCCTTGAGCAGACCCTGGAGCTGGTCGCGGGCGCGGACTGGAACGGGTTCGGTGGTGAGTCCTCCGCCGACACCGACCTCTCCGTCACCGACGATCTCGACGGTGTCACCGCGGAGGAGGGCGAGGGTACCGCCTGCTGATCACCGTTCCCGGAGACGGAATGAGTGTCCGAAGCGTTCGATCTGACACGGAGTGTGCTCTTCCGGTACCATCCGGGCGGTCAGGGAACGTCACCGTCGACACCCTGGTCCGCGCCGTCGCACCCCTCAGGCGGTTCCCCCGGTCGGACCCCTTCTCCAAGTGCCCCAGATCGGATCGCAGGTGCCCTCTTGGCCCCAAGAAACGTGTCTTCGGCCGCAGCTGCCGCCAAGATGAGCCTTGGCAAATGGGCGGCGTGCGGCCTGACCGGTGTGGTTATCGCCGGGAGTCTGGCCGTCTACACGGCCACCCAGGGCATCCTCGGTATGGAGACCGCCGACGTCGACCAGGACGCCTGGGGTGACCGCCCCGCCCAGGTCGACGGCCTGCACAACATCCTGCTCTTGGGGACGGACGAGCGCGCGGAGGACAGCGCCGCCTACAACGACGAGAACGGGATCCGTCCCGACGCACTGGTGATCGTCAGCATCGACGTCGACCAGGGCGGTGTGACGATGGTCAACCTGCCGCGCGACCTCCTCGTCGAGATCCCCCAGTGCGATCCGAGTGACGAGGGTGCCGGCTGGACCGGCGGGGCCGACCAGATCAACCACGCCATGACCTACGGCGGCATGGACTGCCAGGGCAAGACGGTGGAGTCGGTGACTGGCATCCACCTCGACCACATGGTCACGGTGGACTTCTCCGGTTTCGAGAACATCGTGGACACCATCGGTGGTGTCGAGATGTGCGTCCCGGAGCCGATCGACGACCCGAACGCCCACTTGGAGCTGGATGCGGGTAAGCAGAGACTCGACGGTGAGCAGGCCCTTGGCCTGGCCCGCTCCCGGGACAGTACGGAGACCGGCAGCGACCTCGGGCGTATTGAGAACCAGCAGCGCATGATGGGCGCCATCCTGCGCGAGGTCACCGACGGGGACATCCTGAGCAGCCCCACCACCCTCTACGGCTTCCTGGACTCGGTCACCGACAGCATGGTGACCGACGACGGTCTCACCTTGGACAAGATGACCGAGCTGGCCATCGCCATGCGCGAGGTCGACCTCGGCGAGATGAACATGGTGACCGCGCCGGTCCTGGACCACCCGGTCGACCCGAACAAGGTGGACCTCGAGGAGCCCGCAGCCACCGAGCTCTTCGAAGCGGTCGCCGCGGGTGAGACCACAGGGAGCGATGACGAGGGCTCGGACGACGAGGCTCCCGAAGATGAGGGGGGCGAGCCCTCGGACGTTTCCCTGCGGATCCTCAACAACACCGGGATCGACGGCCTGGGCTCCGAGGTGGAGGCGCTGCTGACGGAGGAGGGCTTCGTCGTCACCGACACCGGGAACCCCGAGGAACGCGCTCCCGAAGCGACCACCGTCTACCACGGGCCTGAGGAGGCTGAGGAGGCCGAACTCGTGGCCTCGGCTTTGGAGAACGCGGAGGCCGTCGAGGAGCCGTCGCTGGGCGGTGAGCTGGAACTGGTCATGGGCGGTGCGGACTGGTCCGGGGTGAGCGGCCTCAACGGCGGTACCGGCGACAATGGCGCCGGTGGCGACGGCGGCCTGGACGACCTCGACGGCAGCACGGCCGCCGAGGACGAGGTCACCTGCGGCTGACGGAGAGACCCTCAGGCGAGAAGCTGCACAAGGGGGCGGCGATCCGGTCCGGATCGCCGCCCCTTTCGCGTCGGGGTGCCCATGGTGGGTGGGCGCAGACGAGGGCTCCGGGTAATGGAGCGCTGGCGAGGAGCGGTGGCGAGGATCTGGGGAGACAGATCGCCTCTTATCGTTTATCGTTAATATCGAAAAACGATAAGGAGGCTGGAATGCCGTCCCGCCCGAAGCTCCGTTGGTCCAGGCTCGACTCTTCCCTCGTCCAGTTCGTGCTCATCCTCGGGAGCCTCCTGTCCGGGCTGTCCATCCTGTTCGCCCTCCTGTGGATCGCCGATGTGATCCCGGGCAGCGCCGCGCAGGACATGGGCATGAACGAGATCACCGTCCACCCGCCCTCCGGTACCCCTGACACCGTCCCTGACGTGGCCCTCACAAGCGCGGACGTCAGTGTGCGCGGCGCCGGGCAGATGGTGCTGACGTTCCATGACCCCAGCGCTCTCGAGAGGCTGCTGCTGGTGCTCCCCGTGCTGATCGGCATGCCGATCGTGATCGCAGTCCTCTACCTCGTGATCAGGGTGCTCGCCAGCCTCGACCTTGGTGATCCCTTCGTCCCGGCCAACGTCCGCCGTATCTGGACGGCCGCCCTGCTGGTGATCGTCGGCGCGATCGTCGTCCCCGTGGTCGAGGCCGCCGCCGACTTCCACCTTCAGGAGGTCGCGCTGGCCTCGGACCGAGCGGTACTGCTCGTCTTCACCGTCGGCCTCGGCTCGGTTCCCGCCCTGATGCTCCTCGTGGGGTTCGTTCTGGCCGCCTTCGGAGAGGTCTTCCGCAGGGGCAGCCAGATGCGTGACGACGTCGAAGGCCTCATCTGATGCCGCCGGAGGAGGCCACCGGGATCCGGGTCCACCTGGACAAGCTCCTGGCCGAACGGGGGATGACCCTCACCGAACTGTCCGAGCGGGTCGGGGTCAGCGTCGTCAACCTGTCCGTGCTCAAGAACGGGCGTGCCAAGGCGATCCGGTTCTCCACACTGGCCGCACTCTGCCGGGAACTGGACTGCCAGCCCGGAGACCTTATCAGCCACACAGGGGACCTTTGAGTGCGCATGAAACGGGGCCGCCGCACCAGGAGGGTGTGGCGGCCCCGTCAGGGTCCATGGAGAAGGCCGGTGTCAGCCGGCCTGGTTGCCGCGCATGCCCTTGGGCAGCTTGGCGCCCTTCGGCATGGGGCCCTTGGGCATCTGCATCGAGGCGGGCAGCGCCTTGAGCCGGTAGTTCAGCTCGGCCGTACCGGACTTGTCCAGGTTGCGGGGAAGCTTGACCAGCGTCCGCTGCAGCTTGGAGACCGGAACCTGGTTCTCGCCGTTGCCGACCTTGAAGTCGTAGATGGGGGTGTCGTTCGCGACGCGGGCGACACGCTTCTTCTCGCCCGCGATCAGGCCCTTGAGCCGGCCCGGGTCGCCCTCGCCGACCAGGACGACACCCGGACGGCCGACCACGCGGTGGACGACGTCCATCTGCTTGTTCGCGGCCACGCCGGGCTCGACCACCCAGTTGCCGCGCATGTTCTCCAGGATCGCCATGCCGGCGCCCAGACGCCCGTCGAGCATCTGGTACTGCACCTTCTGGGCGGAGCGGGTGAACATGATGAAACCGACCAGGAACGCGAGCGGCAGACCGGTCAGCGGCCAGATGATCCAGGAACCGGTCCAGATGCCGATGCCGACGAAAACGGCGAAGATCAGCACCGCGACGGTGATCGCGATCGGGATCGTGCGCGGGCTCTGCTTGTTGACGACCTTGGCGACCATGCCGATCTGCTTCAACCGGCCCGGCTGCTTCTCGCCACCCTTACCGGCGGTCGTGTTGTCGGACTTCTTCGCCATCGTGCTTTCAGGCAGCGCACACCGATCGGATCGGTGGGGAAGGAGATCCCTGTGCTGCCTTGCCTCCTCTTCGCGGTCGACCTGTGCGGCGCCTAACGACGCCACAAGCTGGGCGCCTCAGTACACCAGGATATGCGTCCGGACGCCGAGATGCGGAACGGTGGCCCGCGGGCCACCGTTCCAGCTTGATCACGACTCGGATGAATCGGACGTTATGCGTTGTTCGCGGCGGCCGCTACCTCGGCGTCACGCTTCTCACGGGCCTGCTTGTACAGGGTCCCGGCGCGGTACGACGAACGCACCAGCGGGCCGGACATGACCCCGGCGAAGCCGATCTCCTCGGCCTCCTTGCCCAGATCCGCGAACTCCTGCGGCTTCACCCAGCGGTCGATCGGGTGGTGCAGCTTGGACGGGCGCAGGTACTGGGTGATGGTCAGCAGGTCGCAACCGGCCTCGTGCAGGTCGCGCATCGCCTCGCTGATCTCCTCGCGGGTCTCGCCCATGCCCAGGATCAGGTTCGACTTGGTGACCAGGCCGTCCGCGCGGGCCTGGGTGATGACGTCCAGGGAGCGCTCGTAGCGGAAGGCCGGACGGATCCGCTTGAAGATCCGCGGCACGGTCTCCACGTTGTGCGCGAGGACCTCGGGGCGCGAGCCGAAGACCTCGGCCAGCTGGTCGGGGTCGGCGTTGAAGTCCGGGATGAGCAGCTCGACCCCGGTGCCGGGGTTGAGCTCGTGGATCTTGCGGACCGTCTCGGCGTAGAGCCAGGCCCCGCCGTCCTCGAGGTCGTCCCGGGCCACACCGGTGACGGTGGCGTAGCGCAGCTCCATCTTCTGGACCGAGGTGGCGACCTTGGTCGGCTCCAGCTGGTCCAGGGGAGAGGGCTTGCCCGTGGCGATCTGGCAGAAGTCGCAGCGCCGCGTGCACTGGTCACCACCGATGAGGAAGGTGGCCTCGCGGTCCTCCCAGCACTCGTAGATGTTGGGGCAGCCCGCCTCCTGGCAGACCGTGTGCAGGCCCTCACTCTTGACCAAGGACTGGAGCTCGGTGTACTCCGGCCCCATGTGCGCCTTGATCTTGATCCACGGCGGCTTTCTCTCGATGGGGGTCTCGCTGTTGCGCGCCTCCACGCGCAGCAGCTTGCGGCCCTCAGGAGCGATGGTCAACGCGAACCCGTTCCCTTCTGTACCCCTTGACGGGGACCCTCGCGCCCCTTGTGGGGGCTGCACGTCCCGATGGGGACTGGCTCATGGTGTGGTCTTTCATCCACGCGCGGTGGCCTCGGGAAGCATCCCGGTGCCGTCGGTGTGGCTGTACTCCGCCGCGCCGAGGACGTCGGCCAGATGCCGTTCGAGGCGCGGTCGCACGTCGGAGACGGTGACGGTGCGCCCCAGCTCGTTGGTGAGCGAGGTGACCCCCGCGTCGGAGATCCCGCAGGGGACGATCCGGTCGAACCACGACATGTCATTGTCGCAGTTCACGGCGAGGCCGTGCATACCGACCCCGCGTGCTACGCGGCAGCCGATCGCGGCGATCTTGCGCTCGATCAGTCCGCGTTCGGGGTCGGCGGCCAGCCAGACTCCGGTGCGGCCCTCGACGCGCAGGCCGGTCAGGCCGTACTCCGCGAGGGTGCGGATGATGGCCTCCTCCTGCATGCGGACGAAGGCGATCACGTCGATGGGGTCGGACAGCTTGACGATGGGGTACACCGTGAGCTGGCCCGGCCCGTGCCAGGTGATCTTGCCGCCCCTGTCGATATCCACGACGGGAGCACCAGGGTCGGTGATCGGACGATCCCACCTCCCGGTGCGCTTGCCCGCCGTGTACACGGGTTCGTGCTCCAGGAAGAGGACGGTGTCGGCCACCTCATCGGCGACGCGGCTCTGGTGGAGCCGCTTCTGGAGATCCCAGCCCTGGTGGTACGGGACGGGGGTGTCGCCCAGCCATGCGTAAACGAGATCACTCACACCACCACCTTACGCCCCGGTACGGGGTCCGGGTCGGACCAGGATGTCGGATAGCGCACTGTCCACCGTTGGCAGCAGGAAGGAATACCCGGCTTCCTCGAGGCGTTTCGGCCGCGCTCGCAGGTTGATGAGTGCGGTCTCCTCGGCGAAGTCCCCCAGTACCGCGCGCATCGCCGTCGCCGGGACAGGAAGGATCGTCGGACGACCCAGGGTGCGCCCCAGCGCTTGGGTGAATGCGGTGTTGCTCACCGGCTCGGGCGCGCACAGGTTCACCGGGCCGGTGATCTCCGGCCGCTCCAGCAGGAAACGGATCGCTCCGACCTGGTCGGCCAGCGATATCCAGGTCATGTACTGGGTGCCCGACCCCAAGCGGCCGCCGAAGCCGAACCGGTACAGCGGCAGCAAGGGCCGGAGCATGCCGCCGGAACGGGCCAGCACCACGGCCGAGCGCAGGTGGGCCACGGACAGCCCTGCCTCCTCGGCGGGCCGGGTGGCCTCCTCCCAGACCTGGCACACCTCCGCCAGGAATCCTTTGCCGGGCGGGCTCTCCTCCGTGGCCACCGTGTCGGCCGTGTCCCCGTAGAAGTGCATCCCCGAGGCGCTGAGGAGGCGGGGAGGGGGCGAGGGCATCCCCGCCAGGACCTGGGAGAGGGTTTGGGTGCCGCGCACCCGGCTGCGCCTGATGACGGTACGCCGGTGGCGGGTCCACAGGCCGGGGCCGATCGGGGCGCCGGCCAAGTGGACCACGGCGTCGGTCCTGTGCAGGGCGACGGTGTCCACCCTCCCCTGCTCGGGGCGCCACTCGGCTTCCTCCAGGCGGGTCGCCCTCCCGTTCTGGGGAGGTCGGCGCACGAGGTGCACCACCGTGTGCCCGTCGTCGAGGAGGGACGAGGTCAGTGCCCCTCCGATCAGGCCGGTCGCGCCCGTGATCGCCACTCTCATGGAGGGGGTCCTACCCGTTCCGACCGCTCGGGACCGCGATCGGGGCCGAACGGGCGCGGAAAAGCCGGAGCGACGAGATTTCTTCGGCTTTTTCGGCGAAAGGACTGCGGGGAGTGCCCGAGTCTCCTAAGTTGAGAGTGGGACATGGAACTCCGCGTCAGTGCGGAGCTACCGTGGGCGACGCTCTGTCGGGCTGGCAGGCGCCGTCCAGTCCACAGGCCTTTGATGATGGGGATCATCAGGGGATGGTGATTGGTGGGGTAGAAAGACGGGGCGGTGCCGTTCAGGCGCCGCCCCGTCCATCGTCGTGGGGCAGCACCCACCGAACACGCCCTAGCCGGGGTAGGGGCGGCGGGCGCGGGCCTCGCGCAGGGACAGAGACCACCACACCAGCTGATCCAGCATCTCGCCGACCGCGTCCTCCGCGCCCCGGAGGTCCTCCACGGGCGCGCCGCCCGCGTCGAACATGTGCTGCGCGTTGTGCAGGCTGACCGAGGTCCGCACGGTCGTGGCATGGAGTTCGGAGAAGACCGCGCGCAGCTGCTCCACCGCCCGGAGGCCGCCGGACATGCCGCCGTAGGAGACGAACGAGACCGGCTTGGCGAACCACTCCTTGCGCGCCGAGTCGATGGCGCTCTTCAGCGGTCCGGGGTAGCCGTGATTGTACTCCGGCGTCACCACGACGAACCCGTCGGCGGCGTCCACCGCGGCCGAGAACGCGTCCAGCGGGGTGCCGTGCCCGTCACCGAGGTCGAGTTCCGCCACGTCCAGCACATCGATGCCGAGGCCCTCGCGGCCCGCGATCCGGTCCAGGAACCAGGCGGAGACGACGGGACCGGTGCGGCCGGTGGTGTTGCCGCCCAGCACGACCGCGATCCGAACGTTCTCTTGCTGCATGTGGGTCCTCTGCGCTTCGCCCTGGCTGACCCCTCCACACTAAGACCTCAAGCTAGATTGAGGTCAACTCGCGGTGGCGCAAGCGTTGTCACACCGACAAGCGCTGGCACACCGAACGGCCCGGCCGGGCACCGTCAGACGGTACCCGGCCCGGGCGGCGGAGAACAGACCTGGGTCAGGACAGGCCGAGCTCCTTCTCGAAGTCGCCCTCCTCCAGGCGCTCCTTCACCGTCTGGAGGAAGCGGCCGGCGTCGGCGCTGTCGATCAGGCGGTGGTCGTGGGCCATCGACAGGTAGACCATGGAGCGCACGGCGATGACCTCGCCGCCCATGGCCTCGTCGTCGACGACGACCGGACGCTTGACGACCGTGCCGGTCTCCAGGATCGCGACCTGCGGCTGGTTGATGATCGGCGTACCGAACAGCGCACCGGTGTGGCCCGTCTCGGAGATCGAGAACGTGCCGCCGCCCAGCTCGTCCGGACCGAGCTTGCCCGTGTGGGCGCGCTCAGTCAGGTCGGTGAGGCTCCGGGCCAGTTCACCGAGCTTCAGCGCACCGGCGTTCTTCACCACAGGGGCGAGCAGACCGCGCTCGGTGTCCACCGAGACGGCCAGGTTCTCGACGTCGTGGTAGGTCACCGTCTGGTCGGCGGCGTTGATCACCGCGTTGACCTTCGGGTGGGCCTTGAGCGCCTCGACGGCGGCCGCGGCGAAGAACGGGAAGAAGCCCAGGGCCACGCCCTCGCGCTTGGCGAAGTCGTCGCCGACCTGGTCGCGCAGGCGCGCGATCTTGTGGACGTCCACCTCGATGACCTGGGTGGTCGTGGCGGAGATGCGCAGCGACTCGACCATGCGGTCCGCGATGGACTTGCGCAGGCGGCTCAGCTTCTCGGTCCGGCCGCGCAGCGACGCGTCCGAGGCGGGCTTGCTCGCGGTGGCCGGCGCGGCCGCCTGCGAGCGCTGTGTCTCAGCGGCCTTGAGCACGTCCTGCTTGCGGACGCGGCCGCCCACACCGGTCCCGGAGACACGGCTGAGGTCGACGCCGTGCTCGTTGGCGAGCTTGCGGACCAGCGGCGTCACGTAGGCCTCGGACACGGCGTCGGTCCCGGAGGCCTGCCCGGTCCCGCTGAGCGTCTCGACGTCCACCGACGGGCTGCCAGCGTCCTGCTCACGTGCGGCGGGAGCAGGTGCGGACTGGGCTGCCGGGGCGGGCTCGGGCTCGCTCTTGGGCTCTGGCTTGGCCTCGGGCTCGGGCTCGCTCTTGGGCTCGGGCGCGGAGGCGGAAGGGGCGGAACCGGAGGCCCCGCCGATGATGGCGATCTCGGTGCCGATCTCGACCGTTTCGTCTTCGTCGACGAGGATCTTGGTGAGTACACCGGCCACCGGGGACGGGATCTCTGTGTCCACCTTGTCGGTGGAGACCTCAAGGAGCGGCTCGTCCTCCTCGACGGTGTCGCCCACGTTCTTCAGCCACTGGGTGACGGTCCCTTCGGTGACGCTCTCACCCAGGGCGGGGATGGCGACGGGGGTGCCGGAGCCGTCGGATTCCGCGCTGCCGGAAGCAGGGGCGGCGGGTTCGGGCTCGGCGGGCTGCTCGGCCGGGGCGGGCTCCGCCTCCTCGGCCTGCGCGGGCGCGGCC
>NZ_BAAGZJ010000081.1:0-36758 GCF_054778635.1 Nocardiopsis nanhaiensis | reverse complement strand
CACGGAGGGCCTCCTGACTTACTTCAGGTGTTGATCGAGACAATCCACACCTATGTCGGAGGCCCTCTCTTGTTGTCAAATCAACCCCGCGCTGTACTCAACCTCTGTGGTCAGTACACCTAGGGCGTGTTCGACCTCAGGGGCGCGCACCCGGATGTTTCGGGGCGCGCCCCTGGAACCTCAGTCTGTTCCGGCCGTTCAGGCCGGGTGCGAGACGCCCTCCTTCCCCGGCTTCCGCCCGGCCGTGCGGGCGAGCGCGAAGTGGACCGAACCGCCGAGCAGGGCGCCGAAGATCCATGCGAAGCCCGACCACTCCTCCAGGGCGGGCAGCCAGACGGAGACCACCGAGAAGACCGAGGCCAGGGAGAAGGCGACGAGGGCGCGGATGTTCCAGCCCTTGGTGTAGTAGTACTCGCCTCGGGGCGAGGCCGAGTAGAGGTCGTCCAGGTTCACCCGCTGCCGTCGGACCAGGTAGTAGTCGGCGACGATGATGCCGTACAGCGGCGCGAGCACGGCGCCGAGCGTGTCCACGAACGACGCGATGCCGATCCCGTCGATGAAGGCCACCCACAGGCCGCCGATGACGAAGCCGACCGCCGCGGTGATCAGTCCGCCGGTCCTGGCGCTGATCCGTGACGGCCACATGTTGGCCAGGCCGTAGGCGGGCGGGATGAAGTTCGCGACGAGGTTGATGCCGACCGTGGCGATGAAGAAGGTCAGCGCGGCGACCACGGTCAGCCAGATGTTGTCGACCCGCTCGACGATGTCCGCCGGGTTGGTCAGCGCCTCACCGTAGAGCACGGATGTTCCCGCCGTGATGACCAGGGTGAGGAAGGAGAACACGGCGAGGCTGACCGGCAGTCCCAGCAAGTTCCCGCGGCGCATCGACCGCTCGGACCGCACGAACCTGGAGAAGTCGCCGTAGTTGACGACGACGGCGGCGAAGTAGGCGACCATCGTTCCGACGACCGCGGAGAAGGCGGCCACGGACCCGCCCGGGTAGTCCCCGGCGCCGGAGAACACGGTGCCGAGTCCGGCGAACAGCTCACCGCCGGCCATGGTCCAGATGGCGATCATCAGGGCGATCATGACGGCGTAGACCGCAGGGCCGGCCCAGTTCAGGAACGTGCCGATCCAGCCGATGCCCATGCTGAACAGCGCCACTTGGAAGGCCGCGACGATCACGTAGGACGTCCAGCCCACCAGGGACAGGCCGAGGACCGTGGTCTCCGGCCCCGGTCCGAACAGCGCGGTGATGAGCAGGGCGACCGCCGTTGACGCGAAGTAGGTCTGCGCCCCGTACCAGAACATCGCGGTGATGCCCCGGATCAGGGTCGGGAACTGTGTGCCGTGGACACCCATGCTGGTCCGCGCCATGACCGCGTAAGGGATGCCGTACCGGACGCTCGGCTTGCCGACCAGGTTGCAGAGGAACATCACGATGAGCCCGGACAGGATGATCCCGCTGAACACCGCCCACCCGTTCAGCCCGTAGGAGATGAACAGCGTGGCGGCCAGGGTGTAGCCGAACAGGCTCTGGATGTCGTTCGTCCACACGTTGAAGATCTCGAACGCGCCCCAGGAGCGCTTGTTGCGGGGCAGCGGCGCGAGGTCGTCGTTGTACAGACCGGGGTCGGCGTTGCGGACGGTCAGGTCCGGTTCTTCGGCAGGGCCGGCGGTCGCGTTGTCCGTGGGACCGGTGGCGCTCGCGCCGCCGGGTGGCGTGTGTGTGCTCATGGTCTGCCTCGACGGGTCGTGGGAGGGAATCGGGAAACGGGGACGGAAGGGGCGGCGGGGGTCACAGGTCCGAGCGGGTGCTGTGGCTGGACAGCTGGTCGATGCCGGGGCGGGAGAACGCGCCGCTTCCGGAGTCGTGGACCCAGCTCCTGCCGACGCTGGTCGCGAGGTAGTCGTCGGAGTGCCCGCCGTCGAGCTCGGTCTGCGGGAAACGCCGCAGGATCCACGTGCGCATCAGCACGAGGTAGACGGCGAACGCGACGGGGAATCCGATGACGTAGGCGTAGTCCGGCTGCCAGAGGGCGATCCCGGAGGCGGAGAACCATGCGATCAGCGCGGCCGGGTTGAAGCCGCGGGCGTAGCGGTACTGGCCGTGCGGGTCGAACAGCGCGGGCACGTTCAACCTGCGTCGGCGCAGCACGTAGTAGTCGGCGATCATGATCCCGGCGATGGCCGCGATGAACCCTCCGTAGTAGGAGAGGAAGACGAAGAGGTTGTCCAGCAGCAGCCACGGCATGACCGCGGTGCCGACGATCCCGGCCAGGACCACCCCGGACCGGTAGGACAGGTACGGGGCGGCGGCGTTGACGAAGTTCAGCGCCGCGGGCACCACGTTGGCCGCCGTGTTCGTGGACCACTGGGCGAGGATGATCATCAGCAGCAGGACCACGAGCACGAAGCCGGTGCTCTCGCCCTGGATGACCTCGATCGGGTTCCAGTTCCCGGTGGTGACGAACGAAACGGCCCCGATGAAGGCGATCCACGCCTGCATGACGGGCAGTACGAAGAACTGGGCGACGAGGATGTTGCGGTTGCGGCGGAGGAACCGGCGCTCACCGGGCACCGTGGCCACGAACCGGGTGATGCTCGGGATGTCCACGGCCAGCGGAGCCCACACCACCATGTTGACCAGGAAGAACGCGACCAAGGTCAGGTCGCCTTGGGAGGAGAAGGTCCAGATGTTCGTGCCCTGGAGGTCGGCGATGCCTTCGAGGGTGAAGTACATCCAGACGGAGACGCCGAAGATGCAGGGCGCCGCGATCGTCGCCAGCCGTTCGACCGCCTTGATGCCGAGGGCGACGTTGGCGATCTGCGCCGCGAGGAACAGGGCGTACCAGAGAGGCCAGGAACTGAACCCGGTCCAGTACTCCACCAGCCCGTTGATGGCCAGGGCGCCCAAGTAGGTCTGGATGCCGAACCAGCAGGCGGCCACCACCCCGCGGGACACGGACGGCAGGTGGGTGCCGACGGTGCCGAAGGGGGCGCGCAGGTACACGGCGAACGAGAGGCCGTGTTCGGTACCGATATCGGCTGTCATGGTCATGATCACCGACAGCGCCATGGTCGCGGTGAGCACGATCAGCATCACCGCGGGCAGGGACAGGCCGCCCATGATCCCGTTGGCGCCGTACTGGAACGTCGCGATGACCACGGCCAGGCCGATCCAGATCCAGACGAAGCCCCACAGGGAGATGGGCCGCTGGTTGAGCGCGGTGGGCAGGATGGACTCTTCCAGCAGGGGGTTGGCGGATCCGCCGCCTGTACGGGGAGGTGTGGGCGTGTTCATGGAGGGCTCCGCTGTTGTCCGAAGGTGCGGGGGAGGGGGTCAGGCCAGCGGCGCGGCGGGCGTCGAGGTGCTATCCCGGACGCCGAACGCCTCGCTGAGCGGCCAGCGCGCCACGGCTTTGGGGCGCGGTAGGGCGTAGGTGCCGATCTTGCTGGTGGTGAGGTCCAGTCCGACGAGTGACTCGGCCAGCGCGACCGCCGCGGTCACACCGTCCACGACCGGGACGCCACAGGCCTCGCGCACGGCGGCGTCGATCCCGGCCATACCGCCGCAGCCGAGGACGACGACCTCCGCACCGTCCTCCTGGACGGCGCCGCGTGCCTGGTCGGCAACGGTGCGGACCGCGGTGCCGCTGTCGCGCTCCAGTTCCAGGACCCCGAGTCCGCTCGCGCGGATCGACGCGCAGCGGGAGTCCAGTCCGGCCAGGGCCAGGCGCGCCTCGATCTGCGGCACGGTGCGCTGGAGGCTGGTCACCACCGAGTAGCGGTGACCGAGGAGGCAGGCCAGGTGTGCGGCGGCCTCGGTGATGTCGACGACGGGGACGGAGCAGAGTTCCTGGAGGCCCTCCCTGCCGTGTTCGCCGAACCCGGCCTGGACCACGGCGTCGTAGTGCCGGTCGTAGGTGACGACCCGGTCCATGACGGCGACCGCGGCCAGGTGGCTCTCGAAGTTGCCCTCGACCGACTCGGGGCCGAATCGGGGGGTGAGCGCCTCGATCTCGGTGCCGGGCCGGGCGGCGGCGCGTGCCTGCTCGCCGAGCGCCTCGGTGATCGCCTCGGACGTGTTGACGTTGACCAGCAGGATGCGCATGGGTCCCTCCGAGTCGCTGTGGGGGCGGGGTGGCGCCCTTCACACTTTTGAAGCTATTACTTCAACTACTATCAAGCAATAGCTTCACGCGAAAGGAATCTATACTTAACACCACGATGGACGACTCGATGGACACCCCCGCGTCCCAGCACTTCGACGGCCCGCGCCTGGGCGAGCGCATCCGGGAACTGCGCAAGGAGCGCGGCCTCTCCCTGCGCCAGCTCGCCCAGAGCCTCGGGTTCAGCGCCAGCGCGCTCTCCCAGATCGAACGCGGCAAGATGCGCCCCTCGGTGACCCGCCTTTACCAGATCATGACCGAACTGGACGTGCCGATGGCCTCGGTCTTCGGCGAGGAGGGGGACAAGAGCGCCGAGCCCGACGCCTACAGCACCCCGTTCGGTGACTCGCCCGGACCGCACTGGGCGCCGACGGTCTCCGGAACGGCCCTCTCCGGAGACGTGTCCCTGAGCCGCAGGGACGGGGCCGCGACCCTGCAACTGGGCCAAGGGGTGCGCTACCGGCGCCTCACCCCAGAGAACGTCCCGGGCATGAACTACTTCGAGTCCGTCTACCCGCCCGGCTCCTACTCCAGCCAGGGCGCCGAGTTCGTCCGGCACGGCGGGCACGAGATCGGCAACGTCGTGAGCGGGGTCCTCACCGTCGACGTCGGGTTCGAGAGCTACCAGGTGCACGCCGGGGACTCGATCATGTACCCCTCGACCACGCCGCACCGCATCTCCAACCAGGGCACCGAGGACGCGGTCGCCATCTGGCTGAACCTCGCCTGAGCGGCGGCACCCAGCACGGCAGCCAGGGGCGGCCGAGGGCACCGGCCGGCCGCTCACGCGGTGGCTTCGGACGCCTCAGGCCCGGATCAGCCCAGGACACCCCGCCGGTAGGCCTCGGCGACCGCCGCAGCGCGGTCGCGGACCCCGAGCTTGTCGTAGATGTGCTGGAGGTGCGTTTTTATGCTCGCCTCGCTGATGAACAGGCGGGAGGCCGCCCTCCGGTTGGAAGCGCCCTCGGCGACCAGGGTCAGGACCTCCAGTTCACGGTCGCTCAACGACCGTCCGGTGGGCTTGCGCACCTGCCCCATGAGGAGCCTGACCGCGCTCGGGGCCAGGACGGACTCACCCCTGTGCACCGCTCGGACGGCCTCGGCCAGCTCCTCGGGCAGAGCGTCCTTGAGCAGGTAGCCGGTGGCCCCGGCCTCGACCGCGGGCAGCACGTCGTGTTCGCCGTCGAAGGTGGTCAGTACCAGCACACGCACGTGAGGCGCCTCGCCCGCCAGCGCGGAGATCGCCTCCAGCCCGGTCATCCGCGGCATGCGCAGGTCCATCAGCACCACGTCGACGGCCAGGCTCCGGACCAGTTCGAGCGCCTCGGCCCCGTCGCCGGCCTGCCCGACCACCTCGATACCGTCCTCGGCGGACAGCGCCCCGCGCAGGCCGTCGCGCACGACGGGGTGGTCGTCGGCGATCAGTACCCGGATCACGACTCCTCCCCGGGAACGGCCGGGACGGAGACGCTCACCGCAGTGCCCAAGTCCGCCTCGCTCTCGATCTCCATGGAGCCCCCGACCCCTCGGATGCGCTGGCGCATGCTGTTCAGACCGAACCCGCCCGGGCGCCCACCGGGCATCCCGCGGCCGTCATCGCGCACATCGAGCAGGACCACGTCGTCAAGGTACGACAGCGTCACACCCACCCGCGAGGCGTCAGCGTGTTTGGCGACGTTGGTGAGCGCCTCCTGCGCGACCCGGAACAGCGCCACCTCGATTGCCGGGCTCAGGGACACCGGTGCGCCGGTCACCTCGAGGGACGGGCGCACGCCCGTCTCCTCGCCACGGCTCCGAGCGAGTTCGGCCAAGGCCTCCGGAAGCTGGCTCTCCGCCAGTTGGCCCGGGCGCAGGGCCTGCACCGACCTGCGGGCCTCGGTGAGGCTCTCCTTGGCGAGGGAGAGAGCGCGGTCCACGTGCGGGCGCGCCGTCCCGGGCTCCTCCCAAGTGCGGCGGACGGCGTGGAGCTGGGTGACGATCCCCGTGAGCCCTTGGGCGAGGGTGTCGTGGATCTCCCGTGCCATGCGCTCCCGTTCGTCCTTCACCCCGGCCTCGCGAACCTGGGTGAGCAGCTGTGCGTGCAGCCCGGCGTTCTCCTCCAGCGCGGTCTCCAACCTGGCGACCATCACCTGCCGCTCCTCCCACTGCTGGGTGAGCTTCTGCCCGAGCATCATGCCGCCGCCGATCCCGAGGGTCTGCACGGCGACCACCCCGGAGTAGAGGAGCAGGTGCTGCAGGAAGGGCATGTCGCCGCCGGTGCCCGGAAACCCCATCGTGTTCGTGTTCAAGGCGATCGAGGTGGCCGCGAGCCCCACGAAGGTGAGGGGAGGCGGGAGCAGGATGGCGTGGAGGAACGGCGTGATCGCGAAGACGAGGAACACGGGGTCGTGTGCCATCAGCACCGCGCCGATGGCCACGAGCCCGGTGAAGTAGACGATGGCGGGTGCGGGGCGGTAGCGCTGTTCCGGGGTGCGGAGGGTGTGCCCGAACAGCACCCAGGCGGCGGCGAGCAGGGTCAGGCCGATGGTCACCGGGAGGTCGGCCCCGGCCCGCTCGGGGAGTGCGAGCGCCCCTGTGGCGCCAGCCGTGAGGAGGCACCACGGGAGGACCACCAGGAACCTCTCCCAGTACAGCTCGAAACGGTTCACCTCCGTGGGGACCGCCCGTGCCCGCTCGTCGCCCTGGCTCATCGGTCGTCTACTCCCATCGGAAGAACCTGGCGGCGATCGCGGCGGAGACCAGGCCGATGCCCATCATGACCGCCAGTTGGGTCAGGTGGGACGGACCCGCGGCCTCCGTGGTGCCCAGCCAGCTGTCCATCAGCAGTTGTACCCCGGGAGGGGTGACGTCGCCCAGCCTGACCAGGAACTCCGGCAGGAAGACCCGGGGCAGGAACAGGCCGCTGATCAACATGACCACGAAGTACAGGGCCATCGCCAGGGTGTTGGCCGCGCGTGCGGTGGGCGCCACCGCCGCGACCAGCATGCCCAGGGACACCATGCACACGGACCCGACCGTGAAGGCCGCCGTGAACAGCGCGGGTTCCTGGGGGAGCGGGATGCCGACCGCCAGCCACGCCACCAGTACCAGCAGCACGGAGGCGGCCACCATGACGGCGAACACCACGGTCAGCTGCGCGAAGAGGACGAGGCTGGGCCGTACGGGCGTGGTGGACATGCGGCGCAGGATCCCGGCCTCGCGGTAGGTCGCGACGACCGAGGGCAAGTGCATGAGCCCGAGGATGCCCAGCCCCAGGATGAGCGACGTCGGCGCCCAGGTGTCGATGAAGCGCAGGCCGCCGAACTCCTCGGCGGGCTCGCGCAGCACGGGGACGGCGGCCAGCCCCACCAGGAGCAGGGTGGGCAGCAGCACGCCGAAGATGATGGTGGTGGGCTCGCGTACCAGGAGGCGGGCTTCGGTGGCCACGAGGTTGCGCAGCGCGCCCAGGGTGACCGCGGTCGGTGTCCGTTCGGGACCGGCCGGGCCGGTGATGCCGACGTGGTTGGCCGGGCGGCCACGGTGGTCGGGCTCGGCGCGGTTGGTCGGATTGCGTTGATTATTGGGGTCCGCGGGTGTCATGGCCCGGTGCTCCTTCCGGTGAGGGCCACGAAGGCCTCGTCCAGGTTGGTGTGCTCCACGCGCAGGTCCTCGGCGACGACCTGCTCGCGTGCCAAGGTGGAGGTGACCGCGTGCAGCAGGTTTCCGCCGCCGCTGACCCGGACCCGGGGGCCGTCGCGGTGCACGGAACCGACTTCGGGAAGCGCTTCGAGGTGTGCCGAGTCCCAAGGTTCGGACACGCGGAACTCCACGCGCTGGCTGGGCCCGGCCCTTTCCACGATTCCGGCGGGGGTGTCCAGGGCGACGATCCGGCCGGTGTCGATGAGCGCGATCCGGTCGCACAGCCGCTCCGCCTCGTCCATGAAGTGCGTGACGAGGACGACCGTCACCCCGCTGTCGCGCACCCGTTCGACGAGTTCCCAGGTGTCGCGGCGGGCCTGCGGGTCCAGCCCGGTGGTCAGCTCGTCGAGTACGGCGACGAGCGGGCGGCCCACGAGGGCCAGGCCGATGGAGACCCGCTGCCGCTGGCCTCCGGACAGCTTCCCGTAGGGTGTTCGGCGCTTGTCGGCGATGCCCAGCGTTTCGACGAGCTCGTCCACGTCGGCGGGTGACCGGTGGAACGACGCGAACAGGCGCAAGGCCTCCTCGACCCGTATCCGCTCCGGGAGCCGGGACTCCTGGAGCTGCACTCCGACGACGCGCCGCACCTGTACGCGGTCCCGGACCGGGTCGTGACCGAGCACGGTGATCGATCCGCCGTCGGGGGTGCGCAGCCCTTCGACGCATTCGACGGTGGTGGTCTTCCCGGCCCCGTTGGGGCCCAGGATCCCGAAGATCTCCCCCTTCTCCACGGAGAAGCTCACGTCGTCGACCGCGACCTTCTCCCCGTACCGCTTGTGCAGTTCCCTGACCTCGATGATCGGCATGGTCCGAGCATGTCCCAAGGGAGCGCCCAGGCGGATCGCCCGCCCGGCCACGGGTGCGGTTGATCCGGGGGTCAACCGATCGGTGGATACGGAAGGGCGAGGTGAGGGCGTCCGGCACGGTGCGGGCCGCCGAGCTGTTGGTTCCTAGGGCGTGCCGCGGGTGGCGTGCGGGCTGGCCCGCCACTCGTCGGCGAGCATGGCGTAGTGCAGCTCGCTGCCCCAGTGGCCCTTGAAGATCTCAGCCTCCACGAAGTGCGCCTCCTTCCGCAGGCCCAGGCGTTCCATGAGCTGTGCGGAGGAGGTGTTGAGGGCGTCGCAGCGGCCGTAGATCCGGTGCAGGCCGAGCTGCTCGAAGCCCAGCCGGAGCATCTCCACGGCGGCCTCGGAGGCGTACCCCTTGCCCTGGTAACCCGGGTGGAAGACGAACCCGAACTCTCCCTGCCGGTGCTCCTTGTGCATCCATCCGAGCAGCACGTACCCGATCACCGTGCCCTCCAGGTCGACCGCGAGGAGCAGGACGTCGCCCTGATCGCGCATAGCCGTCTGCTTCCGGCGCTTGGCCAGCTCGGCGGCGTTCTCCTCCCGGGTGCGCGGCTCGTTGAAGAGGTAGCGCGCCACCTCGGGGAGTGACTCGAACTCCCACATGTCCGCCTCGTCGGCTTCGGTGAACGGGCGGAGTGAGAGGCGGGAGGTGACGATGGGCTCGCGGATCTCGATCAACAGCTGTCCCTGTCCGGTGCGGGGAGTCGTGCGGAGAATGCTGAGCGGGTGGGTGGCTCGGCATAGTCAGCCTTGCGCAGACTGACGTCCCGTTCAACCGGTTTCCGTGCGGACGCCGTCACACCCGTTAAGGCAGCTCACGGCCCCTGGCGCGGCCCGGCAGCAGGACGGTCTCCCAGTGGACGGCCAGGTGCCTGATGACCAGGTCCCTGCTGGGCGCCAGCGCTACCTCGCCGGGCGTCACCGCCCGAAACCCGCTCTGTGCAGGTCCCGCAGCAGTGCGGTCTCAGCGCCATGGTGTATGATCTCGCGGTTGACGTGCAGGACCAGCGTGGCCATCGGGTACGCGGCCCACTCGCCCTCAGCCTCCCCGACGGGGACCGCCAGGTCCGCCTCGTCGAGCGAGGAGATACCGTCGCGCCACAGGCGGAAGTTCCGTTCCAGACTCTCGAGGCACTCCGCCGCGCTGCCGGGTCATGTCGCGTTGGCGACGGTGAGTGAGCCGTCCCCGAAGTGTTGGTTGGCGCGGATACCGAGAGCCTGTACACCGATGTGGGCGAGCCGCCAAGCGATCGTCGTGACCGGGGCAGGCTCAGGGGTCGGCCACTCCCAGTCGATCATGTACGTTCCGCCCGGCTGGCGCCTGATGCTCCAACAGCCGACGACCGGCTCCCAGAAGTACTCGTCGTCGGTGAACCCCTCCAAGCGCGGCCACAGGCTCTCCTTCCAGTAGAAGTCCAGTTGGCCGAGTAGTTCGTCTTGCCAGTTCATCGGATGTTCGCGTCCTCTCCGGTCGGCTCCCGCAAAGCTCTTCCACGAACCTGAGGAGGGGTCGCCGACAAGACAGTGTCGGTGATCGGCGGCGATCTGTCACGAGCTCTGGAACGATGGGTCCATGCCAGAGGAGCCGACCGGTCAGCTGCACCAGATACTTCCCTTGGTGCAGCGCCACATAGCCCTGATCGATCAGCTCCGGGCGCGCGCCCCGCGGTTGAGCACTGCCCGCCTGCTCGCCGAGCGACTGGGTGTCACCACGCACACCATCGAACGGGACCTGACCCGCCTCCGGGAGGCGGGGGTACCCCTGCGCGTCCGTTCTGGTCCCGGCGGCGGTTACGCACTGGACTCCCGGGCGCAGCCGCCGCCCATCACGTTCAGCGCCGGTGAGGTCTCCGTGTTGGTCGCGGCGGTGGTCGCCGTGGGCCCGGAGACTTCTGTGACGGCGAGGGAAACACTGGACAAGCTGCTCGCCGTGTAGGGACCACGGCCTACCGGCCCCTGAGGGAAGAAGCCGGGTCCCAACCGCCGCTCAGGTGGCGCGGAGCACCTCGTGGGCCGCGCGTCCGGTCTCGGTGAGGCTCCCACCGCCGAACTCGCCGGGCATGCGGGTGACGTGCCCGGCGGTGCGGAGGCAGTCGGCCTCGTCCACCGGGGAACGGCCCCGGCAGCCCTCAGGGCTGTTGCAAAGTAGGTGAGGGGCGACATCGCTCCTGGTCACAGGAGAGCCTCAGCCCGAGCCAAGCCCTTTGAACACGACAACGGAGCCCTGGTAGAAGGTCAGGAACTTCCACACCCCTGGCCTCACAAGGACTCCGTTGCGCCCCCAATCTGTCATGTCCTCCTCCGCCCTGCCCGCGCCCGTCGATGAGGAGGCCGATCCCCGCGACCGGCGGGGCCGCCGCCACCGTCTGGGCTGCATCGTCCTGATCTGCCTGTGCGCGGTGCTGGCCGGAGCCCGCTCCCTGACCACGATCGGCCAGTGGGCGGCCAACGCGCCCCAGCACACCCTGACCCGACTGGGAGCCCGCACAGCCCCATCGGCGGCCACCATCCGACGGGTGCTGACCAGCCTGGACTCGCTGCCCTGACCCGTATGGCCACCACCGCCGACCTGGCGGTGCTCATCATCGACGGCAAGAGCGTGCGGGGATCGCGCACCCGCGGCCACCAGGCAGTGCACCTGCTGGCCGCGATGACCCCGGCCGGGCACGTGGCCGCCCAGATCCGTGTGGCGGACAAGACCAGCGAGATACCCGCACTCACCGACGCTCTCGCTGGCCTGGGCATCGAAGGCGGCGTGGTCTTGGCCGATGCGCTGCACACCCAGACCGACACGGCCAAGCATCTGGTCAGCGAACGCAAAGCCCACTACGTGCTGACGGTGAAACGAAACCAGCCGACCTTGTTCGCCCAGGTCAAGGTGCTTCCGTGGGCGCAAGCACCCGCCCTGTTCACCGAGACAGGGCGCAGACACGGACGGCACGAGAGGCGCACTGTCAAGGTGCTCACCGCACCGGGGACGGCGTTCCCCCACGTCCGCCAGGTGCTGCGGGTGCATCGGTGGGTGAAGGAGTTGACCACCGGCCGGGTGCGGCGCACCTACGCCTACGTCATCACGAGTCTGCCCGTCCAGCAGGCCGACGCCGCCCGGTTGGCGGGTCTGGTGCGGGGGCATTGGCGGATCGAGGCGTTGCATCATATGCGGGACGTGAGCTTCGGGGAGGACGCCTCCCGGGTACGGGCCGGGCACGGTCCCCAGAACATGGCGATGATGCGCAATCTGGCGATCCCGCTGCTGACGGAGCTGGGGATGACCAGTATCCCCGAGGCCGTGCGCTGGGTGTCCTACGAGTCCTTTACCCGCTCTCTCGATCTCCTCAAGATTCCCTGACCAGGGAGAACACAATCCTCATCCGACTTTGCAACAGCCCTGGGCAGCCCTGGCGGCAAAAGGGCAAAATACTATCTGACCCTAGTTCAAAGTCAATGCCAACAGAGTATTGCATCATGTCAAAATGAAAATAGACGGGTATCGACCCTGGAGTTAAGGTACTAGCCAAGACGTGTTCCTGGTCACACCGATTTGCACGAGATGTCCCGTAGAGCTTGTGAGGAACCCGCCATGAAGAGAGGCGCGTTCGTCCGTGGCATAGGTCTGACGGCGATGATGGGTGCCTAGGTCGGCTGCGCGGACGCTCATAGCGGTGAAACTGAGGGGTTCTCACCGAACACAGTTGATTTCATCCTTCCCACTGGTACCGAAGATAGCACGCATCTCATCGGCCGGGACTTTGCCGAAGCGCTCGAGGATCCGCTCGATACGCAGATCACACCGGAGAACCGACAAGAAGCCAATGGCGCGGTGGGGGTAAGGAAGCGCTCGCCCAAGCGCCCGACGGCCAGACGATCGTGACGCTGTTCCAAAGCCTGATGGCGATCACCCCTCTCGCGGAAGGGGACGAAGAACCCATCGAGTTCGCGGACCCACGATAGCTACGTGCCCTTGGACCGATCTTGATTGAGATGGCGTTGGCGCTCAAACTGAATCATGCACTTTGATATACACAATTTAGGCGAGAAAATTGCTGAATTGGACGCCCCTTTGACTCGCCTATATTGCAAGGAGACCAACATGAGTGGCCCCGACATTTCCCGACGGACGGCTCTTGGCGGCCTCGCTGCCACTACGATACTCATCGGCTCTTCCTCGTGTGGAAGTCAACGAGACGCAGACGCCGAAGCAGTGTACGACATATGGTTGCCGGGCCCCCAAGGGGATGATGGTGTTCCATTCGAGCGACAGTTCTATACCGACCTATTGGAGCCTTTCACTGAAGAGCACGGTATAAGCGTTCGGCTCACGTTCCTCCCCTGGGAGAGTTACGAAGAGAACTACTTGACCGCCATCGCCAGTGGCGATGGCCCGGACATTGGGTACATGTACGCCAGCATGATTGGTATGTACATCGATCACGGCAACGTTATACCGCTTGATGAACACCTGTCGGGAGAGACCCGCGACCGCATGCTCTATCTCGAAGAGGGGCAGTACGACGGCGTACAGTACTTGCTTCCTTACGCAGTCGGAAACGTTACCGTCATCTTCGCAAACATGGATATCCTCGAAGAGGTGGGTGCTACAGAGCTACCGTCCACCTGGGATGAGTTCATATCTGTCACCGAGCGCATTGCCCTCGAGACCGACAAATATGGTGTCGTCATGCCCTGGGGGGACACATCGATAGGGACCATGAATACTGCGTTCTACCCCTTCCTCTGGCAGGCCGGTGGTGACATTTTCACCGAAGACGGTTCGCGAACTGCATTCGACAGTCAGGCAGGCTTGGAAGCAGTACAGTTTTTGCAAGACCTTATTCGAACAGGGGGTATGCCTGAGGTAGTCAGTGGAATCAATAGCGATGAAGCGGTGGAAATCTTTATGGATGGAAGATGCGCCTTCTACCCAGTCGGGACCGCCTATTATAGAGATTTTGCAGAAAATCTTGACAATATTAGCTTCATCGACTCCCTTGAAAATAAAACCCGTAAAACGTTCATCGCTAATGATGGTCTTGTTGTCACCTCTGCCTGTCCGGACAAGGTGCTTGGCACCAGGCTCATTGAGTTCCTCACCCTAGGGGAAAACATGGAAAAATATCACGCAGAAGTCAGGGACTTCCCACCAATCGCCACAGATGAAGAAGCCGACCCTGAGGATCCGTTCGCAGACGTTTACGCTGACACTGACATACTACAAGGACTCCCGATTAATTCCACCGGCGACGCTACATACAACTCCCTTTACCAGAACCTTCAGCAGGTTATTATTGGGCAGAAGAGTCCTGCGCAAGCGCTAAGCGATGCAGCCCAAGAAAGCGATGCAGCTTTGACTGCGGGGGGTTGAATATGGGGGAAAAACAACGAAAACTCCCCACCGAAAAAATAGGACACAGATTCTCAGGCGTATCATATATAATACCGAGTCTGCTGATCCTATCCTTGGTGATGGTAGTGCCGATTCTGTTTACATTCTACTACAGTTTCACCTCGTACTCCGTCCTTGGAGATCCTTCCTGGATAGGTTTCGACAACTTCTCTAGACTCTCTGATGATCCGGCGTTCTTGCGGTCATTAATAGTGACGGTGATTTACACTCTGGTTTCAGTGCCGCTTCAGACCGTGATTGCTCTGCTTATTGCAGAGGCCGTCGCACGGAGGTTTCGGAATTTCTTCGGTCGAATGGTCCGTTCGATCCTCTTTGTGCCGGTGGTGGCGTCACTGGTCGTCACGGCAGTTGTATGGCGCGCCCTTCTTGGTGCGGAAGGGGGACTCGTCAACACCGCTCTTGAGTCCCTCGGATCCGATACCCTTAATATCCTCGGTGATCCGACGGGGGCGCTGGGTGCAGTCATCCTCGTCACCGTATGGAAGAATATCGGGTATTTCCTCGTCATCTACTTTGCGGGAGTAATGGCGGTACCGCGTGATCTCTACGAAGCTTCCGCAATGGATGGTGCCGGATATTGGCAGCAGTTGTGGTCGGTCACGGTCCCTTCTCTTCGACCTATCACACTGTTGGTCACCATCCTCGGTACCATCTGGTCTTTCCAAGTATTCGACCTGGTCTACGTTATGACTGGGGGAGGCCCAGGCGGTAGTACCACGACAATCGTGATGCGTCTGTACCAGTCAGGCTTCGAGGACTTCCAGATGGGTTATGCAAGTGCAATGGCGGTGGTGCTGTTCCTTGTAGTCGTCATCGTCTCGGTGGTCCAGAGGAAGGTGCTGTCGGATGATTAGTACAGCGAAAGAATCTAGCCAGGGGAACCAGGAGTGGTCCAGCGTTTTTCGACGCCGAGGTCGTGGGGGAACAGTACTTTCCGGAGCAGTACTGACCGGTCTGATGCTGCTCGCCACACTTCCATTCCTATTCATGGTCGTCACTTCCCTGCAGGAAACCACAAGGATGACCGGGTTTCTCACGTGGGAAGACACTACACTCGATAACTATGTATCGCTCTTCGCGGATCACGCTTTTGCCCAAGCGATACTGACAAGCGTCGTTGTCGTGACCATCGCCTGCCTATTGAATGCCACTGTCTGTTCCCTGGCGGCGTTCGCGTTCGAGAAAAAACCATTTCCCGGGTCGGAAACTCTCTTCTGGATCTACATCGCTACAATGATGGTACCTCCCCAAGTCATCATTATCCCGCTTTACAACATCATGAGGGAAATGGGGCTACTGGGGACGCACTTGGCACTCGCCCTCCCCATCGTCAATGCATTCGGCGTCTTCTTGATTCGTCAGTTCATGAAGGGAATTCCGGATGCATTGCTTGATGCCGCACGCATCGACGGCGCCAGCGATGTGAGGATATTTCTACGAATCGTGCTTCCTAACATCAAGCCCGTGATTATCGCACTCACCGTGTTTACGTTCCTCACTGCATGGAACGACTTTTTGTGGCCCTTGGTTTCAGTGACGGACGAAGGGATGCAGACCGTGACACTCGCCGCTGCGAACCTACAGGGTCAATACACTGTGGATTACGGTTTGATCATGGCAGGCGCGACGATGACCTTTCTGTTCCCGCTACTGCTATACGTGGTACTGCAGCGCCAGTTTGTTGAAGGCGTGGCCGTGAGTGGTATGAAGGGTTGATTTTCTGCAGGGCATTCATTCGCGACAGCTATAATCACCACCTCATACTCGAAGATATTCCTGGTAAGTGAATTAGCACAATAGAGCGCCTATTGATGAAGCGGAGCAGGTTGTGCAGAAAAAATCGGAACACCTACTAGAAGCACGCATCTGCGACTCCCTTGAAAAGGTTTTCCAGGACGAGGAACCCCGTTCAATGGATCGAAGTATTCCACTGGTCGGATACGCGGGGGCACGTACGAACGTCCAGGTGGCAGTTCGGGTACGCAGACAAGGCGCTGTCGGCACCGTGGCGGCCCCGGAAGTACGTGTAACTTGCCCGGAAGGTGTACGTGCGCGTCTGCATCAGGTTGAACAGGTTCCAGTCTCGGTCCCGGCACCCGCAGGGGCTCACCCAGAGGAGTATTTGCGGAGTAAGCCAGGATTGTATCCTGACCTTCTGCGACCGCTCGCCGCAGAACCGCTTCCCCATCTAGGTGGGAGGACTTCTGGCGAGGAACGAGTCGGTGTACGAGGTTCAGTCGATGCCGTTCTCGACTTGTGGCACGCACTGTGGGTAGTTTTGGAGCTTGACGAAGGTGTTTCTACCAGGCAGACCGAGATTGGTATCGATATCTCGGTGAATGGGGAAGACGCGATCACTGAATCCGTCCCCCTGTTGATCGTTGGTGAGTCATTGCCGGAGTTGGATATGGTCAACACTCACTGGTTCCACTGCGACGGGCTCGTCACCTGGTATTCTCTCGATCTGTTCAGTGAGCAGTTTTGGGAGGTAGTGGAGAATTTCTTACACGCAGCGACGAGCATGTCTGTCAATTCAGTACTAACACCGGTTTGGACGCCACCGCTGGATACCAGGGAGGGTGACAGACGTTTACCCACGCAGTTGCTAGGAATATATGACCCCGGGGACGGACAGTATTCATTCGACCCAACGCAACTCCAGCGTTGGATTGACGTGGCAAAGCGGGTCGGCCTACGTTATCTAGAGATGCCTCACCTGTTCACCCAGTGGGGCGCTCACGCGACTCCGGCCATTTATGTCGGGACACCGGGCGGAACAGAGCGGCGGTTCGGGTGGGACGTGCCTTCAACTGACCCGCGCTACCAGCACTTCCTTGAACAGGTTCTCCCTTACCTTATTAATTATCTTGATCGTGAATGGGGAATTGATTATGTGATGTTCCATGTTTCTGACGAACCTCATGAGCGGCACCTAGGATCCTATGCGTCTGCTCGCGCGGTTATCGCAGATCTTCTAACGGACGTCACGGTAGTGGATGCCCTCAGCTCCTACGAGTTTTACCGGAGGGGGCTTGTTACTCAGCCGATCGTTGCGACGGACCATGCGGGCCCGTTCCTTGATGACCGTACTCTGCCGCTGTGGGTCTACTACTGTGTATCGCAAAACAGCGGAGTATCAAACAGGTTTATTGCCCAGCCCAGTTCCCGTAATCGGGTGCTGGGGCTCCAGCTCTATTTGAGCCGAGCCAGAGGATTCCTGCACTGGGGATTCAATTTTTATAACAGTAAGCTATCTGCCCGGAATATCAATCCCTTTGTAGATACCTGCGGTGGGGGTGGATTTTTCGGAGGTGACGCGTTCATAGTATATCCTGGAATCAACGGAATGCCCCTTGCCTCGATTCGGTATGAAGTATTTTCGGAATCCATGAACGACCATAGAGCCGCACAACTCCTGGAAAGGAGAGTTGGCTGGGAGAAAGCTAACGACCTGCTCAGATTCCAGGAACATGGCGGGTTCGAGCTGCCTTCCATTGAGCCTGAAGAAATCCGAGAGCGCGCTTATGCGACTGCGAGAATACTAGCCAATAATTAGCTTCCCCGGCATCTCGATAAGAGATTATTGACTCATTCGAAACTATCGTTCATTTGGCCATTGGTGGCTTTTATCCGCGCCAAACCATGGACCGCCAATGGTCTCCCACGCTAGACTCGCGTCACTTGCCTGTGCCAATAGATGATCCGCGTATGGCTCGGAATCATTCTGTGGAATGTAGCCAATAGCCCGACCCCAAGCGAGGCTCACCCATCGACGTGTGTTGGCTGAAATAGCCCAAACTGGCCAATGGCCAGGACGCTCAAGTGAAGCGGTCGCGTCAACTAGCCTGCCGAAATCCTGTGGTGACAACCATGTCGAGAGTTGTCGCTTAGTCTGTGGCTGGGAAAGGACGGTACCTATACGTGCAGTAATAATGTGCATCCGGTAGCGGTGGGCGTACACCTGCGAGATCGCCTCGACAGCCACCTTAGAGGCACCATAAAAGGAAGTTGGATCTGAATATGCGGGACTGACCTCGTGTGCCTGGTCAATCCGAACCCCTCCTGCGCTGTGGGCGGAACTTGCGATAAGTACACGGCGGACTCCTTGCTCACGGGCCGCCTCCAATACCGTATGGGTGCCCCGGATGTTCACATCGATCATCGGGTCGAAGCTTCCCTCTTCGGATATACCAGCGAGGTGAACCACGACGTCCGCGCCCTCCACGGCGCTCCTGACCGCTTTTGAATCAGCCAAATCACCGACGATGCCAACTTCCCCCTTTTCCAACGTCAGCGGGGTGCGCGTGAACAGGGCCAAATGATAGCGTCCCCGAAGTACTGGCCGCAGCAAGGTTCCTGCAATTCCATCGGCTCCAGTGATCGCGACTCGCTCCACAACTACTCCTTACGTCGGTCTAAGAATCTAGACAGGACTAAAAGACTACCGCATCCTTGACGATAGGCAAAATACTGAGCCATTTTTCCCGAGTGGCCGATCTGAAAGGCAAGACTGGGATGATTGTTATCCCACACCGAGAAGTTCAAGCCGTCAAGGAGAGGTTAGAGAACTTTCTTTACGTTAACAGGTTGCCGACCGCGGCGACTACAATGTCTTTCGGTCGAGTTGTCGGCTAGGAGGTCTTTGAAAAGCTTGCGAATACACCTCGGTCGATATTGAGACGTCCAAACCATTCCATCCGCAAAGAGCCGATTGTGTTGCTCACTCGCTCACATGGAAAACAGGTAAACCATGCTACTTGAACGTATCGAGTTTATCACCGTCACACCGATTGCCTTTCCGGATCCGCCCTTGCTCAGCGCAGCAGGTGCCCATGAACCGCTTGCCCTGCGAGCTGTCGTACAAGTGCACACCACCTCGGGTTATGTCGGACTTGGAGAGTGCCACGGTAGTGCGGCTCTGCTTAGAGACATCGAGACCGTTGCTGGTGAGTTGGTGGGGATCAAAATCAGCGACATTGCTGTGGCCCGGCAGCGAGCAGCGATTCTGCTGGCACACACACGTGCCGATCGGGCTTTCTCCCCCCTGGAAGTGGGTATGCTCGATGCCTTTGGCCAGTGCCTAGGCGTACGCGTCGTCGACCTGCTCGGTGGAGAAGTGCGTGACCAAGTGGAGTTCTGCGGCTACCTCTTCTACAAATGGAGCAGTCACCTTGATGTCGATCACGAAGATTGCTGGGGTGCGGTCGCGTCCTCGGAAGATGTCGTCGCACTTGCCCGAGTCATGTACGACCGGTACGGCTTCCGTTCCTGGAAACTCAAGGGCGGGGTGCATACAATCGGCGAGGAGCTCGAGGCGGTGCGGGCTCTGAGGGTAGCTTTCCCGGAATCTTCAATAAGGATCGATCCTAATTGTCGTTGGACTTTGGACTCGTCATACGAAGTTGCCGAACAACTCAGCGGGATTGTGGATTACCTTGAGGATCCCTGCAACGGCCTGGCCAATATGGCACGCTTAAAGGAAAGTTCGCCTGTTCCGTTGGCCACTAACATGCTCGCGGAGGACTTCGCGAAACACATGGAGGTGCTACAAACCGGAGCAGCCGATATTGTACTGCTGGACCATCACGTAGTAGGAGGGCTCCAGCGTGCCGTTGTACTGTCCCAGATCTGCCAGGCCTGGGGACTGAGGACGGCGATGCATTCCAACTCCCACCTGGGTATATCACTGGCCGCGATGACCCATCTGGCTGCGACGGTTAGTAGCGAGGTCTATTCCAACGACACCCACTATCCATGGAACGAGAAGCACGACATCCTCCAAGGCGGCCCCCTACAGATCAATGAGGGGATTCTTCGTGTGCCTGAAGGCCCCGGCCTGGGGGTACAGCTAGACGAAGACTTGCTGGGAGAAGCGCACGAACGCTACTTGGCCAGCAACATTCGGGAACGTCGCGATAGTGACTACGCCAGACGGCATACCCCGCTTTTTAAAGCTCATCATGGTACCTGGACAATGCGAGACTCGGGCTGGCCCTCAAGATGACGTTTATTTCTGGCTATATGTACCCGTGGGATACCGGTGAGCGGATGGACAGGATCCTTGAGTTGGTCCAGCCGGATCGAGTTGCCCTGGCCGGGCTTTACCACGCGGTTCGAGCGGTATCCTTCTCCGGTTCCGCCCCGCGGGTCGTGGACGCGTGGCACACAGCCTCGTATCTACCCCGCGGTTCCTGGTTGCAGGGCACATTGAGGCCCCCTCCTCCCAGTGGGTGGGCAGCCGAAAATGCCTTTTGCGAGGCGGGTTCCTGGCTTGCTGAGCGCGGTGTGCCCACAGACGCGTGGTTGGTATTTTCGCATCTTGAGGGAACGGCGGCAGGGGAATGCGCTGCTGTAGTCAACGCCGTCGGTGAGAGGTTGCCCCACACCCAGTGCCCGGGCAGCCCAGAGATGTTGGACTATGCGATGGCTGCTGTCGATGCGGCGTTGGTGGACGGGCAGGCGCATGGGTTGGTGTTGGAGGGAGTTGCTGCTCTGGGAGCTGCACATCCTGTCGGTCACGACAAAACTGGCTCGCTTGATCGTTCGGAAGTGCAGGTCAAGCTGGCCTCCTGGTGCTTTTGCTTCTACTGTCAGCAACGTCGGGGTGACGAAGGGGGGGAAATGCGCGATATTCTGCGCGCCGCAATTGATGGGCGAACGTCTATCAACGCCCCCGAAGTCGTACACGCACGACAACGGTTGGCCGAGGACAGGATCACGCTTCTGGGCGATCGATTCCGTGCCCTGGCGGCGCGCGCCCGGTCTCACGGTTGCCGTCGGGTGGCGGCGTTCGTCACGCCCGAATATGATGAGTTCGGTCCTGCGGCACCAATTGCAGCGTTGGAATTTTCCCACCTCGACCTTGCTATTGTCAGCGGCTGGGACGAGCCGGAGCGTACTGCGAGAAGGTTGGAAGCAGCCAATGTTACGAACAGTGCGTCGTCAGTCGGCGTTTACTCCAGCGCGTTGACTGCCAATGGGACAACTTTCAGCGATCTGGAACAATGGCCGATCGATGAGATCCACCTTTATCATCTCGGGCTGGCGAGTGAAAAAGATCTTCTTCGTTGGCTGTCGGGAAAGAAGTAATCGAATAAACTACACTAGTGGTCCGCATTCAAGGTGGATGAAGGGTCGATCATTGAGGGGAACCAAGTGAATGCCGAAGATTGCACGCGTTCATCAAAGTGGTCGTCTTACCTCAACGATTCGAAAGTGCTACGTGAAGCTGGAATGAGCTGCCGTGGCGCCGGTGAACAGTGGGTCGGAGGAACTCCTACACTGCAACCACGGCGGCTATCAACGAATGCCCTGGTGTTCGTAACGTCTGGAAGTGGCGAATATTGGGATGAGTCGACCGGTGAAAGAGTTTCGCTGAGAGCACCCGCTACGATTTGGGTGCGTCCAGCGGTGGAGCACGCATACGGCCCCGTACGAACCAGGTGGCGTGAACACTGGGTCCTTTTCGAAGGCTCCATGACACGGGCCTTTGAAAGCACGATGGGCTGGCGAACCCACAAGGCCGTACAGTTAGCGAGTGTCCCGCAGCTCGATGCGGTGCCAGACGCATTCAAACGCCTGCGTAGCGCATTAGCTATGCCCGACCAACTCTCTCACCTAGTCGCGTCAACCATAGTAGTTCAATTGGTAGGGACCGCGTTGGAGGTGATTAGGTCAGAGAGAGGCAAGAACTTCCATTCCGTGGCCGAAAAAATCAGTGTCTCCGCTTTCCGGCCGCTCAGCGTCAAGGAGCGCGCAGAAGAATTCGGAATTAGTGTAGATGCGTTGCAGGATTGCATGATAACTGAAACTGGAATGAGCCTCCATGATTTTATAATAAACTTAAGAATGGAAACAGCACAGAAGCTTCTTGCTGCAACAACTATTCCAGTTGGGCTCGTGGGGTCCCGGGTGGGCTATGAAGATCCCTCGTATTTCTCACGACTCTTCCGGCGCAAAGTCGGCGTGCCGCCCACTCAATTTAGAAATCAGGAAAAACTTCATTAGATGGGAATTGGGGCCCCGGGATAAAGAGTTTCGCGAAGCATGAAGCCCTCTCTGTCGATAAGGAAAGGCCGGGGCGAAATATCTCACCGACGCGATTGAGGACTACCTCGCCGCCAACAGCCGGGACCTCAGGTCGCTGGTCTGGACGGTCGCGCTGCTCGGTGTGCTCCAGGGCTAGAACACACGCCTGCGCGAACAGATTGCCGATCTCAAGTCCGACAGCGAAGCCCTTCGAGTCGACAACGAACGCTCACGGACCACCCCGTGGGCGGGCAGCCGTCAGAGGCCGTCGCGGTCGTTCCAGTGGTCCTGCCAACGCCAGTCAATTGGATCCGACTCGCGTTGGTAGCGAATATCTGTCGAAAGCCGCATACGACCATGATCATCAATGTTATCGAGAGCAGCGTGGATCATGTGAGCTGAGTGAACTATGACGTCGCCTATTTGGTAGTCCGTGGTGAGCCAGCGCGCGTCGTACTCAGTAGCTAGTTTGGGCAAGTCTGCGGTGATCGAGGACGCTGGCCGTTTCAGCCGACCTTCGCGCTCTTCCGCCATAACTGCCTGGTGTGTCCCTTCCAAATAGATTAGTCCTCCCATGGATTCCGGGCAATCACCCAAGGGAATCCACATGGAAAGAACACGATCTGTTCCCTCGCGCAAATATACAAGGTCGTAGTGTGCCTGAGTGGCGGTGCCGATGCCAGTTTCTCTAGGTTTGATGTGGCGTAGTATTTTTCTCTTGTGGAGGTGGATATCTCCTTTGAGGAACCATTCGAACCATCCATGAATTTGCGGAGAATAACAAAAGTCTTGATATTCTTTGGATGGAACAAGCTTATTGAATAGAACGTCCCTGAGTAGTGCATCATCAACTGGGCCGTCTCCCGCGATGCCCTCAGTTGGTTTGGTCCCATCTCTTATTAAACCTGTTTGGGCTAGAGACCTAAAGTAGTATGAGCGGAACTTCATTACGGTTTCTCGTGGGATTTGACTTCTTAGTAGCAGGTATCCCTGTGACCGGATTCGATGCCAGAGAGCCTCTCGGTCACTGCGCTCGCAGGTCGGTGTCTCCGATAGTTGGCCCAGTCGGGCAGGATCTTCGTCAAGGACATAACCGTTGGAAGTGCGCATAGGTCAAGATTAACGGGGGCGAGGGCACAGGAAAATAGACGATCGGGGGCAAGGGCTTGGACTATCAGAGATCCCGGGCCTTATGCTTTTGTGGGCCTGGGCCTGGGCCTGGGCCTGGGCCTGGGCCTGGCCTCGGCACGGCCACAGTACTGAGTCCGAGAAGTACGGTTCACCACCGGTCACACGTCCGGGCCGGGGATCCGCTTGAGATCCCCGGCCCGGATCAGTAGTGGCCCTCGACCACTAAACCACTCTTTGTCAGCCTTCCAACCGGATCTCTCCGTCGATCCGCCGGTTCAGGTTCCACGGGTTCTCGGCCTGGACCGCTGCGGGCAGCAGCGCCTCGGGCAGGTTCTGGTAGGCCACGGGGCGGAGGAACCGGTCGATCGCCAAGGTGCCCACGCTGGTGGTGCGGGAGTTCGAGGTGGCCGGGAACGGACCGCCGTGGACCATGGCGTGGTTGACCTCCACCCCGGTGGGCCAGCCGTTGGCGAGGATGCGGCCGGCCTTCTGCTCCAGCACGGGCAGGAGCGGGGCGGCAGCCTGCTGGTCGGTGTCGGTGACGTGCAGGGTCGCGGTCAGCTGTCCTCCCAGCTGCTCAGCCGCGCTGACCAGCTCTTCGGAGGACGCGTAGCGCACGATCAGCGAAGCCGCGCCGAAGATCTCCTCGTGCAGCACCGGGTTGTCGAGGAACTGCTTGGCTGAGGCCTGGTAGACCACCGGGGCCGGGGCGTTCTCCGTCGCACCCTCGGTGCCCTTGCCGACCAGTTCGACGCCGGGCTGGTCGGCGAGCTGTCCGACCCCTTCGTTCCAGGAGTCGCAGATGGACTTGGTGAGCATCGTCTGGCCGGCGACGGAACCCGCGGCCTCGCCGACGGCGCCCACGAAGGCGTCACCCTGCGCACCAGCGGGCACGAACACCAGACCGGGCTGGGTGCACAGCTGCCCGGAAGAGCCGGTCACGCTGGTGAGGTAGGCCCCGGCCAGTTCGGACAGGCCCTCGGTGTCCTTGTCCAGAGCCCCGTCGAAGAAGAACACCGGGTTGATGCTGCTCATCTCCGCATAGACCGGGATCGGCACCTTGCGGGCGGCAGCAGCCTCCATCAGCGCGGCGCCCGCGGTGCTTGAACCGGTGAACCCGACGGCCTGGATCGCCGGGTCCGAGGCCAGCGCCTGGCCGAGTGAGGCGCCCGGGCAGTAGATCAGGCTGAACACGCCGGGATGCAGTCCGGAGTCCCTGACAGCCCGGGTGACGGCGTCGCCCACGAGCTCAGAGGTTCCGGGGTGCGCGCTGTGGGCCTTGTAGACCACCGGGCAGCCGGCGGCCAGTGCGGAGGCGGTGTCACCGCCGGCCACCGAGAACGCCAGCGGGAAGTTCGACGGTCCGAAGACGGCCACCGGACCGAGCGGAATCTTGCGTTGGCGCACGTCGGCCCGGGGCATCGGCTGACGCTCCGGCATGGCCGGGTCCCAGCGCACCCCGCGGAAGTCGCCCTGGCGGACGACCTTGGCGAAGAGCCGGAGCTGGTTGACGGTACGGCCCCGTTCACCGGCCGCCCGGGCCTCCGGCAGGCCGGTCTCGGCCATGTAGCGCTCGGTGAGCTGCTCGCCGATGGCGTCGATGTTGTCCGCGATCCTCTCCAGGAAGCTCGCGTGGGCCTCCGGGTCCAGGGCCGAGAAGGACTTGTGGGCGTCCGCGGCCGCTGCTGTCGCGGTCTTCAGCTGAGATTCGTCGATCATCGTGTAGCCCGGTTCCAGGGCCTCATCCGTGGCCGGGTCGTACCCGCTGAAGGTGCCTCCCCCGCCGACGGTGTGCTCGCCGGCGATGATCGACTGACCCTTCAGGTTTTCAGGCATGCTCAGCTCCTCTTCCTCAGATCCACTTCGAGGCCGCAGCGGACCCGGGTCGTGAACATTCGGTTCGGTTCTTCTGTCTCTGGTGGTTTTCGCGATGTCCTGGGGAAACCGCGGGGGCCGCCGTTGCCGGAGGGGCGACGGCCGCAGGTGGCGCGGGGCTCAGGGTGAGGATGGCGCGGGGGTACCGGACTGCGGCCGGATCCCGGCGGCGTCGATCAGATCCGAGAGGTCCTGGAGGTCCTGCTCGGTGAGGTCCTGCAGCGGCGGCCGCACCGGACCGGCCTGGCGGCCCACGGCCTTGAGCCCGCCCTTGACGATCGAGACGCCGTAGCCCTTCACGCGGTCACGGATCTCCAGGTAGGGCAGGACGAAGCGGTTGAGCTTCTCTGTCACGGCCACCTGGTCCAGCTTGCGCACATCGGTGTAGAACTCGACGGCGAACTCCGGGACGAAGTTGTACATCGCCGAGGAATAGGTGCTCATGCCCAGCTGCAGCATCGGTAGCGCGAAGGTCTCCGCGGTCGGCAGTCCACCGAGGTAGAACAGCCGGTCTCCGGCGGTGGCGACCACCTTGGTGACGGCCTCGATGTTCCCGGTGGCGTCCTTGAACCCGATGAAGTTCTCGTGCTTGTCCGCCAGCCGTTTGACGGTCTCGGCCTTGTAGATGGCGTTGCCGCGATTGTAGATGATCACGCCGATGCCCGTGGCCCCGCACACCGCGTCCACGTGGGCCTCCAAGCCCTGCTGGTCGCACTCGGTGAGGTACGGCGGCAGCAGCAGCAGGCCCTCGCATCCTGCGGCCTCGGCGGCCTGAGCGTTCTGGACCGCCGCGTTCGTCGGGCCGCCGGCCGATCCCAGGACCGGGACGTGGTCGCCAGCCTCTTCGACGGCCATCTGACAGACCCGGGCGTTCTCCTCGGGGGAGAGGCTGAAACCTTCGCCGGTGCCGCCAGCGGCGAAGAGGCCGACCGCGCCCTGGCGTGCCTGCCAGCTCAGGTGGGTCCGGTAAGCGTCCTCGTCAACCTGGAGGTCTTCGGTGAAGGCGGTGACGGGAAAGGAGAGGAGGCCGTCCTTCAGATGGTCAGCCAGTTCTCGGGGGGTGTACTTGGACACGGAGACCGTCCTTAGTGTCTGGGGCCCTCCGCGTGGAGTGCGGTGGACTCGTGCTGCCGACGGAATGGCTTGAGAGTGACCGCTGATCGACCAGGGCCGTTCTGCACTGCCCTGCGAGAAGCGCTGGAGGGTGCCTCGGGCCGGGGCCCCGGGGCTTCGGCATCACTCTAGATACGCCGGTTGATGTCCGTCCAAGCCCAGTTCTGAATGGTTTCATGCCGTGTCGGTATCACTCTCCGGTGTGGTGGCCGAGGAGGGGCGGTGGAGGATTTCCAGCATCCGGTGCAGTGCCGGGTTGCGGTGGTTGCGCCGCCAGATGGCATGGAGCTCGACCACCTCTTCGGTCTGGTCCGCCAGGTCCAGTAGGACGACGTCCTCGATGTTCAGCTGGCCGGCGGAGGCGGGCACGATCGCGACTCCGCGGCCGGCGGCGACCAGGGAGACCATGGTCAGGATCTGGCTGACCGTGTGGACGACCTTGCCGTGCTGGATGGGGACGTGGCGGGAGGCCAGGTCGTAGAAGTACCGGGCCTTGACGGGCGAGTACATGATCAGCGGGGAGTGTGCGAGGTCCGCGTTCCCGACCGGCCGGTCCAACCGGGCCAGCTGGTGGTCGGCCTGAACGGCGAGCTTGAGGCTCTCGGTGTGGAGCAGCAGGGATCCGAAGAGGTCGTGGTCGAACGGTGGCCGGGCGAGCCCCAGGTCGATCTCCTCATCGGTGAGCGAGGAGACCTGCTCGCGGGTGACCATTTCGCGCAGGTCGACGTCGACGTCGGGAAGCTCCTCGGAGAGCAGGGTGAGCAGCTGACCCAGCACGTTCAGTGTGGATGCGGCGGTGAAGCCGACCCGGAGGAGGCCGGCCCGGCCGCTGGCGATGCGCCGGGCGTTGAGCGGGGCCTGCTCAGTGGCGACCATGAGGTGGCGGGCGTCGTTCAGGAACGCTTCGCCAGCGGTGGTGAGCGAGACCTTCCGATTGTCCCGTTCGATCAGCCGCACGCCCACCGTCTTCTCCAGTTTCTGGATCTGCCGGCTCAGCGGCGGCTGGGTCATGTTCAGGCGTTCCGCGGCCCGGCCGAAGTGCAGTTCCTCTGCGACAGCGACGAAGGACCGGACCTGGTCGAGGGTGAACACTATGCTCTCCAGGTATGAGATGGGGCATGGAAGAAACAGGCGGAGCATCATCATGTAATGCGGGGAGGGCCTTACTCAACTAGGAACGCCCGCAGGCGACTTCGCGGGCCGTGGCGCTCCTCGCCTCGCGGGTCCTGTCCACGCGTTCAAGATGATCGCAGGATCTGGATGCTCGGAGCGTCTGAAACTGGGGGAAGGGCGGATGGACCGGGCGGATCGGGCTCGGCTGCCGAGCGCCGGTCCGGGTGCGGTCGTCAGCGGGTCCCGAGACCCGTCCTGCGCCCGCGGAGGCCCCGGTAGTCAGCCGCCCCAGTTGACCGTCATCAGCACCATCGTGGTCAGAACGCTGGACGGGAGGGTGGCCGCCACGGTGACCACACCTCCGACCAGGCCGCCGGTGACCGCGCCGACAGTGCCTTGCCGGTGGCCGTGGGCGATCCTCCGGGCGCACCACACGCCCAGGACCGCCGCGAGGGCGGCTCCCTGCAGGGCGAAGACCACACCGGCCATCAATCCGAACAGGGCGGCGGGCACCGCGGCGAGCCCTGCGGCGACCATGGCGAGCACGGTCGCGTATGCGGGGTGCGGAGTCAGCAGCGCCCGCAGGACCAGCAGGACGGCACATGCTGCGGCCAGGCCCAAGGACCATGACACGAATTGCTCCACAGCGCTCCGGTCCTGGTCCGGTGCGGCCGTGAAGTATGCGCCCCAGGCGATGCTGAGCGGCAGCGCACACATGGTGGCGAGCACCGCGGCATCACGGCCGACCTTCCGAAAGTCCCGGCGGAGCAGCCCGGCCAGGAACAAGGCAACGACCGGGAGTGATGCGGACCACACGCCGACGATGACGGCCCTCTCCGCCACTTCCACGTAGAACAATCCGGCACTCCGTTCGGGGAATGGTAGGGCGGCGTGTGTGCCGTCCGTGCTGTTCACCGCCTCAGGGCTGCAATGTGGACGGGGGTTGTCCCTGCTGGCGGGGCCGCGGGCGTTCCGCGGGATACCGGCGGCTGCCGAGCGCCGGCCCGGGTGCGCTCGTCAGCGGGGCTCGACACCCGTCCTCTGCTCGCGGGCGTCGAACAGTTCGATGCTCTCCCGCAGTGCCTTGAGTACGTACGGCGGGACCGTCATCCCCCGCTTGTGCGCCCACAGCAGCTGGGCCTCCACCCGGCCCACCTCCGCGGCGTAGGCCTCGTGGTCCCGGTCCATGCCGAGGGCGCGCACCACCCCGCCGTAGTCGGCCCACTGCTCCTTGGTGTTGGCGCCGACCGGGGCGAAGGAGACCCCGCGCAGCACCCGGGCGAGGAACAGCTGCCAGGGGCGCAGGACTCCCTGCTGGATCATGGCCGTGGCCGACATCCGGTAGAAGGCGAAGTGGCCGGGCTCCTGGCGCTTGATCGGGGTGATGAGGGTTTCCGCGATCGCCCGCTCCTCCATGTCCAGCAGCCCGCGGTTGATGGTGTTGTAGGCCAGCACGGCCTGGCGTTCGGTGCTCGCCCCGGTGAGGAAGTACAGCAGCCGGATGATCTCCTGGACCGGCTTCAGGTGCGCGAGCTTGCCGAGCAGGCGCATACGGGCGGACAGCTCCAGGTCCGGTTCGGCGGGAGGTAGACCCAGGTCCTGCTGGAGGCGGTCCAGGGCGAGCCCGTGGTGGAGTTCCTGCGGCTGCCAGACGTTGGCGTAGAACGTGCGGTTGGTGTCGTCGACGTCCGGGAGGAGGACGAGGAGTTCGAGGACGTTGCGGTCGACCTCCAGCTCCACCCGGGAGAGGTATTCGAGGACGTGGCCGTAGCGTTCCCGCACTGCCCGAGGGTTCCGCACGGTGTAGTCGACGCTGTCCAGGTCGATCGGGGGGTGGAGCTCGCCGAGGCGCTGTACGTGTTCGGCGATCTTGGCCTGGGTGACGGTCTCGCGTGGCACGTTTCCACGATAGGCGAAGGCCCCCGGCCCTCCCGGGGGAGGGGCGGAGGCCTGCTGTCGGATCGCCTGTGCCGGGACCCCTCAGATCTCCTTGGCGAGCTTGCCGATCACGGGGACCCACTCCCGGACCGAGACGTCACTGACCAGGCCCTCGGTGCGGAACGGGTCGTCGTCGGTGTACGCCACGGCCTCCTCGGCGGAGGACGCGCGCACGATCAGCAGCCCGCCGGGCGCCTCGTCGGGGCCGAAGGGGCCCGAGCAGAGGTTGATGTCCCGCTCGGCCAGCTTGTTCAGGTACTCGCGGTGCGCGGGCCGGTGCCGGTCGCGCGCTTCGGAGCTGTTCTCGGCGTAGGTGTAGATGATGGCGTAGACGGCCATGGGGAGTACCTCGTGTCTCGGTTCAGGGACGGGTGCCGGTCCGGTTCGCGGCACAGGATGAGAATCGGCCCGCGACCGATGTTCGCATGACGTGCACGTGTCGTCGGTCCGGGATTTGGACCGCGGGTCACCGCCCTAACCCACGATGCTCTCCCACGCGGCGGTGACCATCGTGTATGCCCCCCGCGCGAGTCCCAACAGAACCAGCGCCGTCACCGCGAACGTCAGCACATAGAGCAGCACGGCGGTGGCCCTGCGTGCGACGTGGAAGCGGAACTCCGGTTCGGTCACTGGACACCCTCCGCCGCCGCCCCTTCCGGGGCGAGCATGCTCGTGAACACGTCCGCCTCCGGTTCCAGCAGCCACCGCAACAGCTCGGCCAGACTGGGGTCGGGCCGCTGGCCGGGGTCGCTGACCGCGCTGGTCACGAAGACCTCGACCGTCCCGAAGTCGTCCCTGGCCGCCCGCAGCAGGTTGTCCAGCCCCATCATCTCCCGCGCCCACAGTTCGGGCTCGATGTCGGCTGGCGCGATCGACGTCCCCGCCAGCAGGTCCCCCCGGGACACCACCACCGCCAACCGGGTCCGCCCGAGTCCGCGCCCCAGGGCCAGGTACTGCCGCTGGACCTCGTCGCGTACCTGCATGTACGCCTGCTCGGGGTCGGGGGTGTGTGAGCGCTCCTCGGACAGGCGGCTGCGCTCCGAGGGGTCGAGGGTGTTCCACACCGGCGGCACCGACAGCGGGTCCAGCACGAGGACGAACGTGGTGGTCTTGCCCAGGTAGGTGAGTTCTTCGGCCCGGTCGGAGCGGTTGAACCACTCCCCGGCGGTGTCGTACACCTGCAGCACCAGCGTGCGCCTCTCCGCCGTCACCCGCAGGACCAGCCCGCGCGCCTGCCGCCCCGGCTGGGTCGGCGGCACCTTCCTCCCCGGGGAGAGCAGATCCTGGGAGTCGCTCAGCGAGTGCTGGGTCTCCGCACCGGCCAGCTCGACGCTGGCGCCGCCGTGTGCACCGGCCGCGTGCTCCAAGGCCCCGTGGAAGCCGTGGGTGAGCCGGGTCTTGCCCGCCCCGGTCCCGCCGAACAGCGCCAGCGAGAGCTCTCTGGACTCACCCGGCCGGTGCTCCAACCGCTGTTCGCAGTGCGGGCACAGGGCGTCCAGGTCGGCCGAGCCGAGGACGAGCAGTGTGGGCATCGGCTGACCGCACACGCACCGCCGCCGGAACACGCCCCGGCGGCCCGGGCGGACATCGCGGTGGACGCGCCCGCACCCGCCGCACTCGTACGACGGGTAGGCCATGTGCTGGAAGCAGCTCGGGCACAGCATGCGGATCCGCCGGAACCTGAGCAGGCCGCCGTCCACCAGCCGCAGCACCACCACGCCCACCCAGGCCACGATCATGTGGCACAGCAGCACCAGTGCCTGCGCCAGCAGGTAGGGGAGCAGGAAGACCACGAACAGCCCGGTCTGGTTCCCGACCCGGATCGCCACCTCGCCGAAATCCCACCAGGCCGGGCCCCCGTGGTAGCGGTACTCGGCCGGTTCGTCCGGGCCCAGCTCCGGCACGCGCGGGTTCTCACCGTGGTACAGGACGGCGTGCACGTTCCGGACGAACACCCACACCAGCAGGAGCAGTGCACCGGCCAGGGCCACGGCGAGGACGACGATGAAGCCGCCCGCCAGGAAGGCGACCCGCTCAACGGGTTCGTCGCCCGTGGCGATGTAGACCGCCATCAGGACGGCGACGAGAACGACGACGATGGTGCCCCGGGATTCGAAGCGGGCAACGGGTGTGGTCATCCTCGACGCGGCCCCCTCCGGAAGCGGTCGAGCAGGCCGCGTTCCCCGCCCCGATCCCTCAGTCCGCGCGACCACACCTCGAACTCGTGCCCGCCGCCGCCCCGCCCGAAGGCCTTGCGGGCCGCTCCCACGTCGCGCTTGGACCAGGTGCGCAGCGCCGGTTCCAGTACGTCGCCGCGCAGGTGGGCGCCGCGCCCGGCCGAGTCCAGGGCCCGCGCGGTCCGGAACACCTTCACGGCCAGGTCCGGTTCGGGCGGCTTCTTCTGCTGACGCGTCTGGCCCCGCTTCGGGGGCAGGGCCAACCGGGTGCGGGCCGCTCTGCAGTAGGCGTCGAACACGTCCTGTCCGCAGTCGGACAGCGCCTCGGCTGCGTGCTCCGGGCGCCAGTGCAGCAACCGGTCCGCGGTCAGCCGCAGCGCGACGGTGGCGACGACCACCTGTGCGCGCCGCACCTCCGCCACCACGGCCGGCAGCGCCGCCGGACCCTCCGCCCCGCGCGCCCGGGCCAAGCGGTCCAGCACCTCCGTGACCGCTCGCCATTCCGCGATCACCCGGCGCCCGGCCTCCGGCAGCTGTAGCCCGAGCGGGTGCCGGGACAGTTCGTGCAGCGCCCGCCGCCACTCGGTCTCCTGGCCCTCAGCCGGGACGACCACCAGCGCCTCGGTGATCCAGTGGCCCACACCCGAGGCGACGCGGGTGTGCTCGTTGACCAGCCCGGCCACGGCCAGCACCGCGGCCGGTCCGTGGTCGGGCCCCCAGACCCGTACCAGCAGCTCCTCGTCCAGATCGTGTGCGGGCAGCCCCGGGGCATTCGAATCACGGGTCTCCTGTCGCAGGGCCACCACCCCCCGCAACAGGCGCAGCGGGTCGCTCGCTCCCGAAGCCAGCATCCGCAGCTCGCGCAGGACCGCGGTCGAGCCGTCCCGGTCCTCGACGAACAGCGCGCCCACAGGCCCCGCGGCCAGGCCCCCCAGCGTGGTGCGGGGAAGCGCGGTCAACCCCGCGGCCGCCCCCCGGCGCAGGGGTTCGTGCGCCCGGAGCAGCCGCACCAGGTCGGGGTCGGGATCGGCCCCCACCGGGGTGGCGGCCAGGTACTCGGTGACCGTTCCGCGCCCGTACCCCGCCAACGCCGAGGCGGGCAGGGACAGCCCGCCCGCCCGTGTCCAGCGCAGGAGTTCCACGGCCCGGTCCGGCGGCACCCGGCCGAGCGTGCCGTCGAGCAGCCCGGAGGCCCGTTCGAGGGCGGCCTTCCGCACGGTCTCGGAGCGAATGGGTGACACCGGGGGTGCCTGTGCTCCGGCGGCGATACCGTCCAGCGAACGTCTCACCATCACCCCCTCCAGCCGGTCGGTGAGCGCGCCTGAACCCACCTGGTGCGCCACCCCCTGGAGGCGGACCAGCTCGTCGTCGTGCAGTGAGTCGGTATCGGCGTCGAGCAGGCGTTCGAGCAGGTCGTGTGCGCGCCCAGGGGCCAGCCAGGAGGCCGCGTCGGGGAGCCACCCGCGCACCGCGCGCAGGTCGGGGTCGGTGGTCCGGGTGGAGTCGTCGGCGAGCGACGCCGCGGCCAGCACCGGGCGCCAGTCGGAGAGCGGCCCCTCCGTCCCCGACGCGTAGGGGAGGGCCCGGGACCAGAGCGCGGGCGTTCCCGCCACCCCCGACCCGAGGATGACCGACACCACCGTCAGGGTGTCCGGCCCGGGCGGTTCGACGGCGTCGGGCAGCCCGTTCCCCTCGGGCAGCCTGTCTGCGTCGGGGGCCCGGCTGTCGCCCTCCGGGTTGAAGACCGCGAACCGGCCGCGGAGCATGTACGTGTCCGTGCCCGGCGGCACGGCCACCACGTGCACCGCGGTCGACTCGGGGCTGCCGCTGTAGGTCGCGAAGGACATCGACCGCGCCCGGTTGGGCGGGAGCAGGTGGGAGAGGGCGGCCACCCAGTGGGCCGCCGCCTCGTCGTCCGCCACGAGGAGCACGGGGACCCCGTCCCCGATCGCCGCGTCCACCGCCACCAGAAGCGGTTGGAGGAGACGCCCCCGAGCGCCCCGCAGCCAGGCGCCGGTGCGCCGCCGGTCCAGCGGCCCGGGCGGGAGGGGGAGGCCGGGCAGGTCGGGGCTGTCCACCGGGGTGCTCGCCCAGAACCCGGCCCCCCACAGTTCGGCGGGCAGCGGGCCGTCGGCCCCGTCCAGCAGCAGGCTGTGCGCAAAGTAGTTGCCCGGCCGCCCCGACGGGTCGTCACCGCTGGAGACGACCCGGCTCAGGACCGGCGATCCGCCCAGGTCGGGGGAGTAGCAGAGGTTGACCGGGTGCCGGTCGACGTCCTCGGAGGCCATGCCACGCGGGGGTTCGTAGACGGTGAAGCGCTCCACCTCGCGCAGGACCTCCTGGTCCACACCGGGGGTCGCCGCGTTGAACTGGTAGCCGGTGTAGCCGGCCAGGCCGTGTTCGCACGAGGTGTAGTACAGCTGAGGTGAACTCATCGCCTATGCGTGCCCTTTCCGTGGAGCCTGTGCCTGTGCCGGGTGCGGGGTCTGGCCGGTCGGGTGCGGTGCGGGTCGAAGCGGGGTCAGGGCTGCGTGCGGAGCTGGTTCGCCGGTCAGCGCTGCCGGCTCCTGGACGGGATCACCCCGAACTCGGAGAGCAGCCACAGGAACGGGTCGGCTACCCGGTAGGGGCGCACCCCGCCCTGGATCCTGTTGTTCTCGCTCGGGGTGTCGCCCAACGAGGACACCCCGAAGTAGCGGGCGTTGCGGTAGTGGTTGCGGACGTGGTCGTCGATGGCCGCGCTGCCCCAGCGGTCGAGGAGCTGCTGGATCTGGGCGTGCACGTCCTGGCTGTCGGTCTCGTCGAAGAACGGCTCGCTCGGCTGAGGGCGGTGCAGCGGCGACCCCTCGTCCATCGCGCCGCGCAGGGCGTCGGTCTTGGTCAGGCACACGGCGATCGGTACCTGGATCAGCCGCTTCGGACTGCCCTCCCGGCGCATCAGGAGGTCGGTGACCCGCTCCAGCATGTGGATGGGCTGGTTCTCGGCGCCGTCCCGGGCGGGCATCAGCGTCCCGGACGGGGCCATCCGCCGTGCGCCGTCCATCTGGAGGGTGTCCAGCAGCACGATCACGCCGTCCGCGTTGTTCAGGTAGCGCAGGTTGGTCTCGACACTCCCAGCGTCGTGGAGATCCTCACCCGCGGTGTCGAAGAACGACAGCAGGGTGTGGTCCGGCCGGTTCCCGGTGAGCCCGCGCCGTTTGGTGGTGAAGCGGAACAGCAGGGGCGCGCGGTTGCCCCCCGCGGCCGGGGACGTGGCCGGGAGCAGACCGCCGTCCTCGTACAGCTTGGACTCGTAGTCGCGGCCGAAGCTCTGCCTGGTGTGGTCGTCCGACCCGCCGACGGAGGCGTTGAACCGGCTGCCGACCCGGTTCTTCAGCTCGTGGATGAGCACCGTCATGAAGACGGTCTTGCCCGAGTTCCGGGCACCGACCATCGCGATCATGCGGCCGCGCATCCGGCCGAAGTTCACCGGCATCCGCGCGTGGCACACCATGCAGACCTTCCGGTCGGAGACCACCGAGCACGAGGGGCACACGGCCTTGGCGCGCCGGCCGTTGGCCTCGAACACCGGCGGCATACGGTCCGCGCGACCCCAGTGGGTCCGCATCGCCGGGTCCACCACGAGCGAGCAGGTGTCGCCGGACGGACCCGGCCGCCCCACGCAGCGGAAGCGGATCTGGCGTTCGGTGAAGTCCGAATAGCAGTAGGGGCACACCACGCGCGGCCCGTCCAGGGGATTCAAAGACGAAGCTCCTTCACTGAGGGCTGGCGCAGGCGCACGCCCGCGCTCTCACCCGCCGGAAAACACATCAACCAGGCCGGGCCGCGTTCCCGGGGCGGTTGGACCCGCACCGACACCCACTCCCCGGCGGACAGGCGGCGGGCCGGGAAGGTCGCCAGCACCCGTCCCTGCTCGACGGAGCCCGGCTGGATCCGCCCGGGTGCGTACACGACCGCGACCTCCGGCATGTCGCAGGCGGCTTCGGCCCCGACCCGAACGATCCGTTCGCGGCGCAGCAGGCCGACCGCCTCCACCCGGTAGTCGAGTACCGCCTTGCCGGGTACGCGCACGGTCGCCGGGCCGCTGAGCGACTCACCGGAGTCGGAGGCCACCGCAGTCCGGACCGTCACCAGGACGGGGCCGGAGCCCATGTGCGCCTCGAACCCGCCCTCGGCCGCGTACCGGGTCCTCGAGCGGCGCGCCTCGCCGTGCGGGCCCGTGCCGCAGGACGAGCCCGCTTCGCCGGTGCCGCCGGAACCGTCCGGCCCACCGGCGGCTCCCGCGCCGCCAAACGAGCCCTCCGTGCCGGTGTCCTCCCGCCAGCTCACCACCGCGGTCACGGCCTGGTCGGGCCAGGTCCAGCTCAGCCGGACCGCCGTGTCGAACCGTTCGGCCCGCAGGTCGGTGACCGGGGGCGCCGCGGTGACCCGCACCCGCCCACCCGCCACGGCCCGGTCGCCCGTCACCGTCACGGCCACGACGTACGTGACTCCCGAGGGGAGGGGGAGCCGGGCCCGGGGCCTGCCGTCCGGGCCCGTCGCCGCCTCGCTCGGGACCTCCGTTCCGAGCGCCGACCACCGGTCGGTCGGCACGGTCTAGCCCGGCGGCCACCGCGGCGGCCGCTCCGCGGTGAACAGCAGCACCCGGCCGCGGGTCGGCGCGGTCCACGAGGCCACGAAACCCTCGGCCTCGGACTCCACCACCAGATCCCGCACCGGGGCCGGGGCCGAACCCGGGTTGGCGCGCCGTACGAGCCCCTCCGCGCCGCGCGTCCAGCCCTGCGAGGTCAGGTACATCGCGCGCACCCGGTAGTAGTACTCCACATCCGGGCGGACGGCGGTGTCACGGAACCCCGTGCCGTCGTTCTCGACCGGCACCCCGTCACCCAGGCCCCGGGGAGGGTTCCCCTCCGCGCGCAGCACCTCCACCCGGACCGCCTCCGGCGGGGGCCGCCACGAACCGCTCACGGAGGACGCGCCCGAGCGGACCCGCAGCTCGGTGACGTCGGGGGTGATCATCACCGGCCTGCTCGACACCGCAGACGACACTCCCCGCCCGCCGCGCACCGCCACCACCGAATAGCGGACCTCGCTACCCACCGGTACGTCGTCGTCCACGGCCTCGGTGCCGGACACTTCCGCCAACGGCCGCTCCCGAGCGGTCCCGCCCCGGCCGGCCAGCCGGGCCACCCGGTACGTCACCCGTCCGGCCAGGCTCGTGCTGGGCTGCCACGTCACCACGACGCGGCGCCCGTCCACCCGCGCCGCGGCGCCACCCGGC
>NZ_BAAGZJ010000080.1:0-37268 GCF_054778635.1 Nocardiopsis nanhaiensis | reverse complement strand
GGGTGTGTGGTGAACCCCCTAGTTGGAGTCAAAAACGAGGGTGACCGTGACTCCAGGAAGGGGGTTGGGCTGGCTCCGGGTCCCCGTCCGAGTCCTCCCCCTTGTTGCTGCGGTTGCGGTGGGAGGGACGACCCTGCCAGGTGGACTGCTCGGGGTTGGTCTCCCTCCGGTACTTGAGCCGGTTGTGGTCCGAGCAGAGTGGCTGAATGTTGTCCGCGCTGGTGGACCCACCGGCCGAGAAGCTCTGCTTGTGGTCGGCCTCCGACCCGCTGGCCGGGAAGTTGCAGCCCTGGGGCCAGGCGCAGGTGGTGTGGCCGAACATCCCCGCGTCCCGAAGGGCACCCGTGGCGTCGCGCTGGGTGCGGCCCACGTCCAGCACCCGGTCACCCTTGGGGGAGGTGATCATCCGGCGCAGCACGCTGTTGGGGGCCAGGGCACGGACCGCGGACATGGAGACCACCTGCCCATCCTGGGTCATCGCAGGCCCCGCACCCGTAGCCGGGCCGTCTTCGCCCTGGAGGCCGAGGAAGGTGGGCAGGGGCACCATGATGTTGATCATCGCCACCGCAGCACGCTTGCGACCCTGACCGCGCTTGCCATCCCCGACCCCGTCTTCGGCCTGCCCCTCAGCGTTCTCGGTGGGGCCGGTGGGGTTGGTCGCGGACCGGACCAGGTTCATGAACGCGTCATACATCCGCTCGGAGGCCGACACGTGCAGCCTCTCAGGGTCATACTCCGACTCGTGGGCCCTGAGCACGCACTGGAACTCCTCGGCGTGCTCACCCGGACCCCAGGCCTCGAACAGGTGAGTGCCATCAAAGGTGCGCACCAAACGCGCACCACGGGCGTCGAAGGCGGCCTGGTACTGCTCCTCCACCACCGCCGGGTTGTACTGGGCCAGGAGCTCCCTACCCAGCCGGGCGATGTCGGAGGTCGACATCGCCGGCTCCTTGGCCTTGGAGGCCAGGATCCCGGCCTCGATGATCCTCCGGAACTTACCGGCGTCCGGGCAGTCCTTGGTGTTGCGCTTGTCCACGGCCTTGTCAGCGGCCTTGCACACCGCCACCGCTTCGCCGATGGACAGCAACCCGGAGTCCAGGCCTTCGCGGGTGGCGGGCAGTTCCTGGGCGAACAACCGGCGCGCCAGCTCGGCGCGCCCGTTGGCCTCACCGGGGGCCATCCCCACCGAGTGGATGAGCCAGTTCTGCACCGACCTCTGCCCGCCCGCCTCCAACAGGGTCCCGGCCGCCTCCAGCTGGGCCAGACGCAGCAGCATCGAAAGCTGGGCCCGGTCGAAGTCCTCGAACACCTGCGAGATCACATCCAGGACCTCACCAGCCGCACCCGTCGGAGGCACTTCCGCCATTTCCGAGGCAATGTTCTCTCGGGCAGCACCCATGGCGGCCACGGCGGGGGTGTTTCCCGTCGTGTTCCCGCACTGCCCGAAATAAGAAGTCATACCCTAAGGATATCAAGAAAGGCACAGAAAGGATCTAACCCCGGGGTGATAAAGCACTTGCCCGGCCACCCCGACCCGCCTTTCCACTCCGCCAAAGAGAAGCCTTGCAGGAAAGGTTCGCACACCCCTGGGCGCATTCTCGAACAAAGCGGACACATGCGCAACCGATTGGGAATGATCTTGCTCCTGTCGCCATTCTCGACGGCCGAGGGTGGAGACAGGAGCAAGATCAGCGGGGTTTTCGCCTCCCACATTGACCGGCCGCGACACCCGCAACCGGTCGACTCCGGCGGAGTGGCCCACCCGGCCGAAGGCCGTGCTGTTCGGGGTCCGCCGCACACATTGACCAGCCGCGACACCCGACCCGTCAACGCTCCGGCGGCGTGGCAGGGATCGGCCGCCAGGCCGACGCAGTTATCGGGCGGAGCCCGAGTATTTCCGCTCAGACCTCGACCGCCCGTCCCCCTTTCCCGATAGCCGCCAACCCGCCGTCGTAGCGGAGCGGGTCAAGGTGGAGCGCCGTTGACGCGCGAAGCGCTCGATGGCGACGACCTTGACGCGCGCAGCGGAGACGGCCACAATCGGGCGGCGGGAAAGGAGGGTGCCCGCAGGAAAAGTGGCAGAGGCAGCCAAGGAAGCTCCAGATAGAACTCTGTTCCCCAAGTGCTAATCCTTGGACATTTCCTTCACCTTCTGTCCGAGGGTTCCCTGGGGGTGCTTATCAGCGGTTCGCCAGCGTTCTATCAGCCCCAGGGCTGTGTCGAAGAGGAGGAAAGCCGCCAGGGATACCCCCATGACCGGCATCGCCCAGCCGAGCAGGGCCAGGGATACGACCAGGGCGGCTTTCAGCGGCAGGGACAGGGCGAGGAGGGAACCGCGCGGGTACGGGCGACCCAGGCTCCACGGCTCGGATCGGGTGGGGCGGCGCTGCCACCACATGCGGTAGCCGAGGAGGACGACCCAGATCAGGCTGCCGGACACGACGGTGAGCAGGATCTGGTTAGGCACTCCGAACAGCACGCCCATGTGGGCGTCGACTCCCCAGCGGCTCAGCTTGGCCATCAAGGGGTGGTCGGCGAAGCGGACCAGGTCGGTGACTTCGGCGGTGTCCTGGGAGATCGCGGCGGAATCCTCCTGGGTCGGCCAGGAGCGTTCGAGCTGGGTGACGACGTAGGGGGCGGTGGGCCCGCCCGGGACCTCGACCGAGACCGGGCCGTCGAGACCCGCGTCGCGGGCGCTCTCCATGACGGCGTCGATCCCGGCGTCCACTCCCGAACTGGCTGAGGTGGTTTCGGTGGAGACTACCGGGGTGGTCCAAGAGAGGGCCTCACGCAGGTCGGTGATGTTGGCGCCAGCGTATTTCGACCATGTCAGGCCGGTGGCTGACAGGAACAGGACTCCGAGGAGGAGCCACACCCCGGTCGCGGCGTGCAGCGAGACCGACCGGCCCCGGCCGGGTGGGGTTCCGGCCCCGGGAACGAGCAGGCGGCGTGCGCGTCGGCGCCGGGCCCGCGCCACCCACAGGGCGAACCCGCCCAGGGCGACCACCCCAAGCCAGCTGGCGGCGAGTTCGCTGTACAGGCGTCCGAACTCGCCGAGGTGCAGCTCGCGGTGGAGCAGATCGATCCAGGTGCGTACTGGGAGGGCACCGCTGGTCCCGTAAGTCTCGGCGGTCCCCAGGACTTCGCCCTCGTGGGGGTCGACGAACACCGTCGTCTGCGTGGTGGATTCGGCGCCGGGCACGTCGAGGAGCACTCGGGTGGAGTCCTCGGGGCCGGTGGCCGGGCGGACCGAGTCCACGTGGGCCCCGGGCATCTCTGCCGCGGCGATCCGCACCTGTTCGCCCAGGGGTAGGGACCGCTCGGCGGCGGGGACCCGTAGGAGGTCGGAGTGGAGCGCTTGCTCGAGCTGCGGGGTCCAGACGTAGAGCAGCCCGGTGACCGCCGCGACCAGGATGAAGGGCGCGACCAGCACGCCCGCGTAGAAGTGCAGCCGCAGCACCAGGGGCCTGAGCTGTGCCCAGACTCCTGGTCGTGTGGTGGGTGCCGGTTCCATGCTTGTCCTTCCCGCCGGTATCCCGGGCCGTCGGTGCCCCGGTCGCCACTGATGTCGTCCTGGGGGCCCGGGGAGTTCCCGGCGGGGGAGAGGTTTCCGGATCAGTTCGGGGAGGGCCGGTCCGCCAGGCGGGGTACCCCTGGCACCAGGAGCGGCAGCAGGCTGGTGGCCAGCCCCACTGCGGCCGCTCCGTAGAGCACGGGACGGGCGCCCACGGTCTCGGCCAGTGCGCCGGCGGCTGCGTACCCGACCGGCTCGAGTCCGAAGCTGCCCACCTGGTCGATGCTGATTACCACGCTCAGGCGGTCCTGCGGGACGGACTTCTGCAGCGCCGTGTACCAGTACACGCCGAAGAGCATGAACCCCACCCCGGTGGCGACATAGCCCGCCAGCAGTACCGGGGCCGGCACGGTCTGCGCGAGGCCCAGCAGCGTCAGCGGGTAGCAGAGCACACCCAGCAGCGACACCAGCCCGGGCCGGAGCGGGGTCCACCGGGCGGCGACCACCCCGCCCACCAGTTGCCCGGCGGCCATGCAGGACAGGGCCAGCCCGTAGACGGGCTCGGCATAGGAGTCGGCGACCACGATCGGCAGCAGGGTGAACCCGGGGGCAAGCGTGGCGGGGGCCTGGACGGTGGCCACCGCGATGATCGCCAGGATCCACGGCCTGCGCGCTACCTCGCGCCAGCCGGCCCGCAGACTCGTGACCGTGGTCTCCGAAGCCCGCTCGGGTGCGGGCGGCGCCTCCCGGATCCACACCAGGGCGCTGACACAGACCGCGAACAGCGCGGCGATCACCAGGAACACGGTTCGAACGTCCATCACGGCGAGCAGGACCCCGGCCAGTGCCGGGCCGGTGATCCCCGCGGCACGTCCCACGATGTTGCGCAGGGCGTTGGCCTCCTGGAGCTGGTCGCGCGGCACGATCAGCGGCATCAGCGCACCGCTGGCCGGTTCGACGACTGATCCGGCAACACCGCTGAGCGCGGCCAGCGCGACCAGCCACCCGCCCGCGTCGGGGCCGAGGGCGAAACCCAGCATCACCAGCAGTTGCACCGCGTCGTTGACCACCAGGGCCGTCGACTTGCGGACCCGGGTGAGCAGCGCCCCGCTCAGCAGTGCGAACAACGACCCGGCGGCCCCGCGTACGCCGAGGACCAAGCCGAGCATCAGGGGTCCGTGCTCAACGAGGACCAGGCCGACCATGGCGACCGGGAGCATCTCCGATCCGAGGTCACCGGCGCCGCGGCCGCCGAGCAGGAGGCGGAACCCCCGGTTTCCCAGTGTCTGCGGCACCAGGCTCCGAGGGATGGGACGGGGCACTGGGTGACTTCCTCCTCCGCGAACGGTGGAGGGCCAGTGTGCCCGAGCGGCGTGGTGGGCAGCGAAGGGTTTTCCGCTCGCCCCGCCTGCTCCGGCCGCGAGGCCGCATTGGCCTGCGGTGTGCCCCGGCCCGTTACCCGGCCAGGTGGGCACGCAGGGCGTCGGCGGTCGCGCCCGCGGCCGACTCCGCCATCCGCGCGGGCGTTCCCTCGAACACCACCCGCCCGCCCTCGTGCCCGGCGCCCGGACCAAGGTCCAACACGTGGTCAGCGGCGGCCACCACGTCCATCCGGTGCTCGACGACCACCACCGTCGCCCCTTCGTCCACCATCCGGTCGAACAGGGCGACCAGCCCGGCCACGTCGCCGCCGTGCAGGCCGGTCGTGGGCTCGTCCAACACGTACAGGCGCCCGGTCCCGGCCAGTTCCCGGGCCAGCCGCAGCCGCTGGCGCTCGCCGCCGGACAGCGTATCCAGCGACTGCCCGAGAGTGAGGTAGCCCAGCCCGACCCGCTGCATGCGTTCCAGTGCCCCCGCGACCACGGGCTCCCTGATCGAAGGCTCCTCGAAGAACCTCCGCGCCTCCGCCGCCGTCAGTGCCAGCACCTCGGCGATGTTCCGGCCGCCCAGCGTGTACGACAGCGCCCTCGGGTTGAATCGCAGCCCTCCGCAGTCCTCGCACACGGTCTCGACGTCGTCGAGGAAGGCGAGGTCGGTGACGATCACACCGCGGCCCCGGCACGTCGCGCAGGCCCCCTTCGAGTTGGCGCTCAACCATCCCGGCGCCACCCCGTGCGCACGCGCGAACAGCGCTCGGAAGGCGTCCTGCACTCCCAGGAAGGTGACCGGGGTGGACCGTGGGCCGCCGTGCAGCACCCCCTGGGACAGCACCACAGCGTCCGGCCGCACTCGGGGCAGCTCCCCGTGCACGAGTGAGCTCTTGCCCGAACCCGCCACCCCGGTGACCGCGGTCAGCACCCCGGTGGGGATGCGCACGTCCACGCCGCGCAGGTTGTGCAGGCACGCGTCCCGCACCTCCACGCTCCCGTCCGGGACACGCGTGCGGGCGCGCACCGCACGCGCTCGGCGCAGGTACCGGCCGGTGGGGGTGTCGGCCGCCCGCAAACCCTCGACCGGCCCCTCATACACCACCAGCCCGCCGTCCCGGCCCGCCCCGGGGCCCAGGTCCACGACATGGTCGGCCGCCGCGACCACGTCCGGGTCGTGCTCCACCACGAGCACGGTGTTGCCCTTGTCGCGCAGCCGCCGCAGCAGCCCGGTCAGCCGGTGCACGTCGGCGGGGTGCAGCCCGGCGCTCGGTTCGTCGAGCACGTAGGTCAGCCCGGTCAGTGACCCGCCCAGGTGGCGGACCAGCCGCACCCGCTGTGCCTCCCCTCCGGACAGCGTGGCCGAGGCGCGGTCCAGGCTCAGGTAGCCGAGGCCTACCTCCTCCAGCCCTCGGAGGCGTTCCAGCAGGGAAGCGGTGACCGGGGCGACCCGCGGGTCATCGACGGTGGCCACCGCGGAGGCGAGTCCGGTGACGGGCAGCGCGCACAGGTCGGCGATGTTGTACGGGCCGATCCGGCAGGCCAGCGCCGCCGGGTTCAGCCGGGCGCCGTCGCACGCCGGGCAGGTCCCCCGCCACACCACCAGGTCCAGTTCGGCCCGGTCGCGCGCGTTGAGTGCCGCCGCGTCCAGCAGGCTCCGGTGGATGCGGGGGATCACCCCCTCGAACACCCCGGTGACCGGGAACTCCGGGTCCGGCCGGTCGGGTCGCAGGCCCTCGGCGTGCAGCAGGAGGTCCCGCTCCTTCGCCGTGTAGGCGCCCACGGGCTTCGTCCGGTCGAACAGCCCGGCGTGCACGTAGCGCTTCCACCGCCAGGAGCCGGGGGCGAAGGTACGCAGCCGGATCGCGCCGTCGTCGAGCGAAAGCTCGTGGTCGAGCAGCGCGTCCGCGTCGACTCTCCGCACGGAGCCCAACCCTTGGCATTCGGGGCACATGCCGCTCGGGTCGTTGAACGAGAAGGCGGGGGAGTAGCCCGCCCAGGGTTGACCGATCCGCGAGAACAGCAGCCGCAGCAGCGGGGCGAGGTCGGTCGCCGTCCCCACGGTCGAGCGCGCGTTGCCGCTGAACCGCCGCTGGTCCACGGCGATGGTCACCGTCAGGTTGGTCAGCCGGTCCGCATCGGGCACGCCCAGGTGGGCCATCCGGTTGCGGGCGAAGCTGTCGTGGGCCTCGTTGAGCTGACGCTGGGACTGGGCGGCGATCGTGCCGTACACCAGGGACGATTTGCCCGACCCAGAGACCCCCGTGAACACGGTGAGCCGGTCTCTGGGCAGGGTCAGGTCCACCCCGCGCAGGTTGTTCTGCCTGGCGCCGACCACGGTGATCCCGGGCATTGTCGTGGTGCTCATGCGGTCACGCTAGGCCGGATTGTGGTCAGAATCCGGCCACAATTCGCCGGAGTCGGGGGAGAATGGTCGGCATGGCCGACACCAGCCAGCGGATGCTCCGCCTGCTCTCGCTCCTGCAGAACGGCCGGGCCTGGTCGGGCGCGGTCTTGGCCGAGACACTCGGTACCAGCGCCCGGTCGATGCGCCGCGACATCGACCGCCTGCGCGATCTCGGCTACCCGGTGGAGAGCCTGCGCGGGCCGGGCGGGTACTACCGGCTGGTCGCGGGCAATGCCGTGCCGCCGCTCATGTTCGAGGACGACGAGGTGGTCGCCGTGGCGCTGGGCTTGCGGATGGTCGCGGGCGGGCTCAGCGGGGTGGCGGGGACGGAGGACGGTGCCGAACGGGCCCTCGGCAAGATCGAGCGGGTGCTCCCCTCTCGGCTGTCGCGCCAGGCCGTGGGCCTGGCCTCCGCGGTCGATCCGGGCCAACGGGTCTGGCCCGGAGCCCCGGCGGGCGTGCTCACGGCTTTGGGGGAAGCGGTCGCCGACGGCCACTGGGTGAGGATGACCCACCGGGGCCGCGACGGTGCGGAGCGGTGGCGCAAGGCCGACCCCTACCGACTGGTCCTGCTGGGGCGCCGCTGGTACCTGTTCGCCTGGGACCGGGACCGGGCGGACTGGCGGTCCTTCCGGCTCGACCGGATCACCGGGGTGACGCCGACCCGTGCCGCCTTCACCCCCAGGGAGCTTCCGGACGAGGATCTGGCCGCGTACCTGGAGCGGGGGTTCGGGGCGGGGGAGGACCGGTACACGGTCACGGTGCTCTTCCACGCCTCAGCGGCCGAAGTTGCCACCCGTATCACGCGCGTGGACGGTTCCTTGGAGGCCGTCGGACCCGACCGCTCGCGGTACACCGCCAGGGTCGACTCCTACGAGTGGATCGTCAGCGTGCTGGCCCTGACCGGCCAGGACTTCACGGTGGAGGGCCCCGACGACCTCGTCCGGTACACCGCAGAACTCTCCGCCCGGCTCGGCCGCGCGGTCACGTCCGGTCGTCCGGAGCGGGGGCGGCGGGAGCCAGGCGGAGGGTGACCGATCGGTGGCGGTCCACCGCCTCGCGGGAGTAGAGGAGCGGGAAGTACCGGCCCTCGGCCCACAGGTCGGTGAGGTCCCGGTGGTGGGGGCTCCGCGGGTCCCCGGACTGGCCGGGCGCGTTGACCGCCACGGACTCGTCCCAGGCTCCGACGTCGACCACGATCCGGAAGGAGGCCCCGTGGTACTGGCGGCCGGTGCCGTCGTAGGCGGTCAGGTCCACGGTGTCCGCGCTTCCGGGGCGCGGGATCCGGCGCACGACAGCCCATGAAGGAGGGTTCTCGACGGCGGCGAGGGGGTGGTCGAGCCGGGCGAAATGGTGTTCGCCCCAACGCCAGGTGCGGGAGGGCGGACCGAACCGCTCCACCAGGTCCAGGTAGGCCAGGCCCAGGGACGCCGCCACCAGTGCCCTGCCCCGCGTGTTCCCCACCGACTCCGCCAGCAGGCGCAGCCCGATGCGCGGGTCGCCCGCGACGTTCTCGTCCGGGGAGACCGCGTTCACGGCCTCCGCCACCCGGTCGGGGCCGACCAGCGGCAGCAGGCGTTCGCGCAGCAGGGCCGGGCGCAGGCGGCGGCGGAACCAGTGCTCGAACAGGGTGGGCTGGGGCAGGTCCACCGCCATCGTGGCGTCCCAACCGCGCAGGAGTTCCAGCGCTTCGGCGGCCCCGGGCACTGTGTCCGTCGGTTGCGCGGGCAGCTGTTCCAGGAGTTCGAGGGCCGTGCGAGCGGCCGGGCTGACGTGGTCGTTCTGCAGGCGGCATGCGTCCTCGACCGTCCACCCGGTCCGCGCGGAGAGTTCCTCGGCGATGCGCTCGTACCGCAGGGGCGCAGCCCAGTCCCGGGTGATGGGGAACGGCCGCCAGTCGGCGGCGCGGCCGGTGTTGTGTTCGTTGGCGGACGCGAACCAGCCCTGCTCGGGGCGGTCCACGGCGGGCAGCTCCGCCCCGGAGTGGAACCCGGCCCATTCGTGGCTGCCGTCGCCCGGTACGGGCAGTGCACCGTCCCAGTTCGGCCGGGCCGGTACCCGGCCCGCGGCGATCCAGCCGATCCCCTCGGAGTCGGCGTAGACCTGGTTCTCCCCGGGGGCGCCCCAGACCCGCATGGCGTCGCGGAAGCCGCGGCTGTCGCGTGCCCGCATGTACTGGACGCTGCCCAGGTAGGGGGCCATGCCGGGGCCGAGCCAGGCGGCGCGTACCGCGACGGCCGTCCGGCGTTCGGGGTCGGTGTGCACGACCGGGCCGTGCACGGTGAAGTTCAGCTCCACCTCACGGTCGGGTCCACCGAGGACCGGGACCCGTTCGGTGACCCTCTCGAAGTCCCGCCAGCCGTCGCCGTGCCGGTAGCGCCAGGGGGCGTCGGGGTGGAGTTCGTAGACGTACAGGTCCTCCTGGTCGATGGGGAAGATGGTGAGCCCGAAGGCCACGCGGCCGTTGTGGCCGATGGAGACCCCGGGAAGTGCGGGCTCGCCGGCACCGATCACGTCGAACTCCGGGCAGCTCAGGTGCGTGAGGTAGCGGAGCGCGGGGTTGCTGATCGCCCGGTGGGGGTCGTTGGCCAGGATGGGGCGGCCGCTGGCGGTCCGCTCGCCACAGATCACCCAGTTGTTGCTGCCGTCGGGCTCACGCGCGGCCGCGCCTGCGTCGGTACCGGTTCCGGCCCCGGACAGGTCCACGGGTGACAGGGCGAGCCGGTACACGTCCAGGACCCCGTGGTGGAGCGTGCTGAGGTCCAGGCCCTCGGTTACTTTCAACGGCCCCTCGGGTTCGCGGACCGCGCGCAGGTCCTCGGCCTCGGAACCAAGGTCGCGCAGGGTGAGCGCGCGGGCCAGCTCCTTCTCCGCGTTCCCGTAGAGGCCGTGGGAGCGGATCCGGGCCAAGTCTCCGGGCGACCACCGTCCGGGGGTGATCCCGAGCTCGGCGAACTCGGGTCCGAGCAGCTCGGGTCGGCGCTCAGTGAGTTCGACAAAGGCGTTGATCCCGGAGGTGAAGTTTTCGGCCACCTCGCGCACTCCGTCCCCGTACGCCGCCCATTCGGCGTCCATGTCACCCCGGTAGAGGAAGAGGCGGGCCGCGCGGTCCCGTTCCAGGTGGCCTTCCCCGAACACCTCCGAGAGCAGGCCGAGCCCGCGCCTTCGCCACAGGTCGAGCTGGAACATCCGGTCGCGCGCGGCCATGAAGCCCTGCGCGACGAACACGTCGGCGCTGCTGCTGGCCCGGATATGGGGCACGCCCCACCTGTCGACCACGACTTCGACCGGGTTGGTGAGGCCTGCGACGGTGTACGTGTGGCTCCTGGACATGTCTGGATGTCTAGCGTTCGAAGGGCCGTCGGCACAAGCCCCGATCGCGGTGCCGGGCCGACGGTGTTCTCACTCACGTGCGGGAGTCGACCGGGGCCTCCGAGTTACCGACGGCTTATTACCGGCTGGTAGGTTTACGTTGTTACTTGACGGTAGGAAGACGAGGGGGAGCCGTGCACGAGGGAGCCCTGACCCGGCTGAGAACCGTTCCCCACTGCCGGTTCCGGCTCTTCGTCCTCCACCACGCCGGCGGCTCCCACCTGGGGTACCGCGGGTGGGTTCGCCACTTTCCCGCGGACTGGGAGATCTGCCTCCTCGACGCCCCTGGCCGGACCCGCACATCCGCCGCGGCACCCATCCGAGAGGCCGGGGCCCTGGCCGACTACATGCACGAGGTCATCCGCCCCGAACTCGACCGCCCCTTCGGCCTCTTCGGGCACAGTATGGGCGCGCTCGTGGCCTACGAACTGACCCGGCGCCTCACGGACACACCACCCGCCTGGCTCGGCGCCTCCGCCTGGAGCCCCAGGCCCGGCCATGAGCGCCCCGAACCCCGTCACCTCGCCTCCGCGGAGCGCCTGCGCGAGGCCATCGTCCGCATGGGCGGTACCCCCCGCAGCGCACTCGAGGACCCCGACGTGTGGTCCTACGTCGAACCCCTGATGCGCGCCGACCTGGAACTGGTCGACACTTGGACAACGGACCCCGATGCCCCGGCGCTACGGGTGCCGCTGTCGGTCTTCGGCGGATACGACGACCCGGGTATGACCCCCGAGCGCCTCGCGAGCTGGTCCGACCACGTCGAGGGCGGCTACGAACACCACGCCTTCCCCGGTGGCCACTTCTACTTCACGGGGCGCACCGGAGAGCTGGTCGAGCAGATCACCAAGGACGTCGAGGCCGTCCTGGGCTGACCGGCCGAACCGGCATCGGCGTCACCCGGCGGACGTGGTGCCCACGGCCACCAGGTGTCCCGGGCCCTCGGCGGCGAGCTCGACCTTGTCGTCGACCCGGAACCGCACTCCGCCGACGCGCTCCACGGCCTCCAACCCTTCCGCGTCCAGGTCGGCGAGCGCGGTGACCCGTTCGTCGTGCGGGCCGTCGGTCAGGTGCACCAAGACCACCTGGTCGCCGAGCGAACGCAGGAAGGTCATGTGGTGCTCGCCAGCGTCCAGCCAGCGCAGGCCGCCGGTCTGGAGCGCTGGCAGGTCCTTGTGCAGGGCCAGGAGGCGCCGGTGCGCTGCGAGGACCTCCCGGTCCCAGTCCTCGGGGCGGTGCCAGGGCATCGGCCGACGGGAGTTCTCGCCGTCCCGGCCCTCCAAACCGATCTCGTCCCCCGCGAAGACGAACGGAACCCCCGGCAGGGTGGCCTGCGCGGCCACACCCACGGCCTGGAGCACCGGATCGCCCACCACTGTGCGGAAACGAGCGGAGTCATGGGTGCTCAGCGCGTTCACGCTGTGCGTGCGCACCCGCCAGGGCAGCCCGGCGTTGGTAGCCCGCATCGCCCGGACCGCCTCCGCGGCCCCGCTGGCGGGCAACGGGGCCGACGTGTGCGTCGCCGCGTACCGGACACCTTCCGGGCCGGTGTTCAGCCAGGCCCACACCGGCCGCGTGAAACCGGCGTAGTTCATCACCCCGTGCCAGCCGTCGTGCCGGGTGTCGGGGCCCGCGTCGTAGAAGTGCTCGGCCAGCAGCCAGGACTCTGGGGCGGCCTCGCGCATCCGCGCGGCGATCTCACCGGAGACCTCGTGGTTCACGTCCTGGGCGCCCAGTCGGCCGGTCATGTTGGCGACGTCGATGCGCCAGCCGTCCAGGCCGTCCTCACCGGTCAGCGGACCCGCCAACACGGAGTCGTCGGAACCGTAGACGCGCTCGCGCAGCTCGGGGGAGGAGTAGTCGAGCTTGGGCAGGGACCGCACACCCAGCCAGCTGACGTAGCCGTCCGGATGGTCGGTGAAGTAGTAGTAGCCGGCCTCCTCCGACTCCGGGTCCGCCTGGGCGGCCGTGAACCACTCGTGCCCGTCGCCGGTGTGGTTGGTGGTGAGGTCTCCCATCACCCGCATGCCGCGCGCGTGCGCCTCGCGGGTCAGGGCCAGGAGGGCCTCGTCGCCGCCGAGCAGCGGATCCACCTCGTCGAAGCTGGCGGCGTCGTAGCGGTGCGTGGAGCGGGCCGGGAAGTACGGCGTCAGGTACACCACCTCGGCGCCCAGGTCGGCCAGATGGTCCAGGTGGCGGCGCACGCCCTCCAGGGTTCCGCCGAAGTACTCCTTGGGAGCGTCCGCCCCGAAGCCCGCGGGCTCGTCCTCCCAGTGCCGGGGAATCGCCCAAGCGGGGTGCTCGGCGAGCGGTTCGAGGGAGTCGTCGTCGCGGGCGAAGCGGTCCGGGAAGATCTGGTAGACGGTGGTCCCGGGCACCCACGTCGGCGGGTTCGGTCCGGTGACCAGGCGGAAGTCTCCGTCGTCGGTGACCTCGTGGTCGTGTGGACCCGCCTGGTTGAGCCAGGTGTACCGGCGCCCGCGCACGATCGCGAACCGGTAGGAGGTCACCACCGGAAGCAAGGGGACCTCCACGCGGAACCAGCTCACCCCGCCCGAAGAGCGCTCGAGTTCGCCCTCCACGAGTGCGGCCTCGCCGTCCTCCACCACGCAGGCGTACACCGCGTCCGCGCCGCCCGGTACCCGTACCCGCAGGAGGGCGTGCCCCTCGTGAAGGGTCACGTAGTCGGCTGAACCGTCGTGGTGGGGGTCGTGGCTGAAGCGCATGTGGGGACACTCCGGAAGTTCTGGCAGAAACGAACCGTCACATCCTCGCAAGAAAAACGCGTCTACGCGAAAGTATTTACGTTCGGGTATTGCAGTCCGGTTCTTGCACAGCCGACCGGCCGGACCCAGAACCCTGGGTCCGGCCGGTCGGGCGGTACGTGCGACGGGATCCGGCCGTCGCATGCCCGTGGGCGGGGCTGTCAGTCCTCCGCGTTCTCGGCCAGCTCGTGGGCGATGTCCGGGATGAAGGAGCCGGCATCGCCGGCGCATCCGTCGGCCTCACCCGGCAGCTTCACCCACAGGAAGCCGTCGATGGCGGGGTTCCCGGTGTCGGACGTGGTGGGGGTGCCCAGGGCTCGGCCGGGCGGGTCGCACCACTCACTGTCGTCCGCGGGGCCGTTGCCGTTGCGGCTGGTGTCCACCACGGCGGTCAGGTCCAGGCCGCTGGCCTCGATGATGGCCTCCGCGTAGGCGACCTCGTCCTCGCTGGTGCGGTAGTTGGAGGTGTTGGTGGCGATGCCGTGCGCGCTCTCGGCCGCGTTCACGCCGTCCAGGAGGTCGGCGATCTCCTCGGGGGAGTGCCAGTCCGAGTGCCCGACGTCCATGTATACGCGCGCCTGGTCCGAGCCGGCGATCAGCGCCTGCCCCGCGTAGGACAGCGAGTCCATGACTTCTGCCGGGGGCTGGCCCTCGCAGGTGCCCATGAGGGATAGCGCGTCCGGTTCCACGACGATGGTGGCCGGGCGGCCGTCCAGGCCTGCGGCGAAGTTGTCCACCCAGGCCTGGTAGGAGTCGTGGTCGGGTGCGCCGCCGTCGCTGTGGTTGCCGCAGTCCCTGCCGGGGACGTTGTAGACCACCATGATCGGCACGGTGCCGTCGGCTTCGGCGGCGCTGGCCAGGGCGTCGACCTCGGCCTGGATGCTGTCCGGGTTGTACGTGGTGAACCAGGTGGCCTGTGGCACCCCGGCGATACGCTCCTCGATCAGTGCGGCTCGGGGGTCATCGGGGTTGTCGGCGACCCATTCCGCGGCCGCGGTGTTCGGGTTGACATAGAACGCCGAGTCCTGAGCCACCTCGGGGCCCTCCTCGGTATGGGATACGGTTTCGACCGCCGTGGTGCACCCTGAGGCGAGGACGCCCAGGGTCAGCGCGGTCGCGGCACCCAGTGCCGACCAGTGCGGTTTCATGAAGTACTCCTTGCGCTGCGAGCGGGCTAGCGGGATTGGGAGCGCTCCCAGAGTGGCACCACCATAGGTGTCCCCATGCCGCCTGGGAAGGGGGTCATATGAGGGTTTTCCTGCGGTACCGGGTGTCCGGAAGGCCCGGAGTGAAGGGAGTCCAGACTCTTGTGCCGCCCCCCTGTGCCGGGGGTTTGTCCCGGGTTACCGTTGTGGTATGAGCCTTGAGCTGCCAACCGAACGACTCCTGATCAGGGAGTGGGAGCTGGGCGATGCCGACGCGGCCCTGCAGATCTACGGGGCCGACGAGGTCGCGCACTGGCTGACACCGGAGTGGCAACCGGTGACCGATATCAGCGCGATGCGCTCGGTGCTACACGCCTGGATCGAGGCGGGACCGAACCTGATCCCACCCGCCGGGCGCTGGGCGATCGTCCGTGAGGAAGACGGAGAACTGGTGGGAGGGCTGTCGTTGAAGCTGCTCCCGCCCTTCGAGGAGGACTTCGAGCTGACATGGGCGCTACGCCCCGACCTATGGGGCAACGGCTACGCCACCGAGGCGAGCCGGGCCATCATCGCTTGGGCGTTCAAGCAAGGGATCGAGGAGGTGTTCGCGGTCGCCCGCCCCCGCAACGAGCGGGCGATCGGCGTCGCACGCAGGCTCGGCATGGAGTGGGTCGGCGAGACCGAGAAGTACTACGACATGCGACTGCAGGTGTTCCGCATCCGTCCCGGCTGACCGACGGACGCGGATCATCCACAGGCACAGGGCCCACCACAGCCAGCAGGAGCACGACCGTCACACGCGGCCCGCCGGAAGGTGTTCTCCGGCGGGCCGCGCCCGTGCCGCCGTCCGTCGTTGGGGGAGGTGGCTGGAGCGCATACGCTGCGTACTCCGACACTGCGGCACGGGAACGGAAGGGGAATCCCTCTATGGTGCTGGCCGGGGAACCCGGAAGCGGCGGGGGCAAACGGCCCGGCGGCAGGAGCGCCCGAGTGCGCGGCGCCGTGTTGGAGGCGGCGGGCGACGCGCTGGCCGAGAGCGGGGTGGACGGTCTGGACCTGACCGACGTCGCCCACCGGGCCGGGGTGGGGCGGACCACCGTCTACCGCCGCTGGGGTTCGGTGCCCGCGCTGGTGGCCGACCTGCTCGACGACATGGCCGAGCAGTCACTGTCGAGAGTGGAGACCGGCTCCCTCCTGAAGGACCTCACCGCCAACGCCCAACTGGTCCGTGAAACCCTCGCGCACCCGCGCCAGGGCCCCTTGTTCAAGGCGATCATCGCCGCGGCGACCTGTGACGAGCGCACCGCGGGTGCCCTGCACCGCTTCTACGACGTACGCATCCGCGAATGGGCACCCTGCGTGGAACAGGCGGTGGACCGGGACGAGATTCCCGAGGGTACCGACGCTCACGAGGTGATCAGGGCGGTCTCCGCGCCCCTGTACTTCCGGCTGCTCGCCAGCGGAGACCTCCTGGACGAGGGCGCCGCCGACCGCAGCGCGCGGGCGGCCGTGGCGGCCGCCCGCGCTGGGGTCTACGTGCGGTGAAGCCCCAGGGAGAGCCCGGGGCACGTACTCCCGTAACAGGGCCCGCTCCCCTAACAGGACCCGGGGTCCTAGGACAGGGCCAGGCTGATCCGTTCGATCTCCTGCTCGGACAGCCGCAGGGCCGCGGCGGCCGTGTTCTCCTCCAAGTGCGCCACCCGTGAGGTGCCCGGGATCGGCAGCATGACCGGCGAGCGGTGCAGCAGCCAGGCCAGCGCGAGCTGCACAGGGGCCACACCGTGCTCCGCCGCGGTGGCAGCCAGGGGCGACTCCGCCTTGGCCATCTCGCCCCTGCCCACCGGGGCCCAAGGCAGGAAGGCGATCCCGTCCTTTTCGCACTGCTCCAGAACGTCCTCGGACTGGCGGAAGGAAGGTGCGTACTGGTTCTGGACCGAGGCGATGGGGGTGATCGCGCGGGCCGCCGACAGCTCGTCCACGCTCACCTCGCTGAGCCCGATGTGACGGACCTTGCCCTCCTGTTGGAGCTCCATCAAGGCGCCGAGTTGGTCGGCCAGGGGCACCTCGGGGTCGACACGGTGCAGCTGCATCAGGTCGAGCCGCTCCACCCCCAGGTTGCGCAGGCTCAGCTCCGCCTGCTGCTTGAGGTACTCGGGCCGGCCCAGCTTGTGCCACTGGGACGGGCCGGTACGGGCGAGCCCGGCCTTGGTTCCGATGACCAGGTCGGCAGGGTAGGGGTAGAGCGCCTCGCGGATGAGCTGCTCGCTGATCTGCGGCCCGTAGGAGTCGGCGGTGTCGATGAAGTTCACACCGAGTTCGACGGCCCGCCGCAGCACGGCCAGCGCCTCGTCCCGATCTCGGGGCGGTCCCCACACCCCCTCGCCCACGATCCGCATCGCCCCGTACCCCAGGCGGTGTACCGGTAGGTCGCCGCCCAGTCGGAGGGTGCCCGCCTGCTCTGCGATGTGCGGTGTGGCGTGTACGTCGGTCACGGTGTCCTTTCCGGTGCGGCACGAGGGCCGGGTTCGTGCCATGGTCTCAGTTCGTCGTCGGGGCGGCCCGCGTCCGCGGCCTCGTGTCGCGGGCCGTGTCCCGGCCGGGATCGGAAGGATTCCAGCAGGGGCCGGAGTCGCGCAAGGTACGCGGTTCCCCGGACCGGTGCCGACCGGGGCCCGGAACCGCGTCCACCGGGGCCCGGCCGGCACCGCGGAACTACCGGAAGGCGTCGAGGTGGTCGGCGACCCACTGGGCGTACGTGCGGCCGGGGCGGCCCATGACACGCTCGTAGTCCTTGGACACGATCTGGTCGAGGTCCCACTCGGCGCCCGCGTCCGCGGGGTCGGGCTCCCACAGCAGCCAGTCGCAGACCTCGGGCGGGACGCCCTGGGAGATCCACAGTTCGCGGGCCTCGGCGAGGGTGAGGGGCACGAACGTGACCTCGCGGCCCAGGGCTCCGGCGATCACGGCGGTGCGCTGGGCGGGGGTGATGGGTTCGGGGCCGGTGAGCTCATAGGCGTGCCCGTGGTGGCCGTCCTCCAGCAGCACGGTCGCGGCCACTCCAGAGATGTCGGCCTCGTGTACGGGCGCGCCGGGCTCGTCGCCGTTGGGCGCGCGGATCACGCCCTCGGACCGGACGGAGTCCGCGTAGGAGTCGAGGTCGTTGATCATGAACTCGCCGCTGCGCAGGTGCGTCCACTCCATCCCCGAGCGCTCCAGGGCGTATTCCACCGGGCGGTGTACCTGGTGGCCGAAGCTGCCCTCAGTACCGTCGCCGTCGTCCTCCACCGAGGAGGTGGACAGCAGCACGACCCGCCGGACACCCGCCGTCTCCATACGGCGCACGACCTCCGCGGCGGTCTCGGGGTGGGGGTAGAGCAGGACCGCGTCCACGCCGTCGAAGACGCCGTCGAGTGTCTCGGGCTGGTCGAGGTCGCCCGCCACCGGTTCCACCCCTGCGGGGAAGCTCCGGTTGGCGGGGTCGCGGCTGAGCGCGCGGACGGCGGCGCCGCGTTCGATGAGCTGCGGGACGACTAGGGAGCCGACGGTTCCGCTGGCTCCGGTCACCAGGATGCGCATGGTTCGGGTTCTCCTCAAGGCTGGTGGTTCGGGAATCCAGTAGATCATAATAGGACATGAATGTCCCACCAAGGGGCCCATTGGTCCCGTTTTGGAGTGGGCGGTAGGTTGTGGCCATGACCAGCACCGAGAATCCGAGGGTCGGGGTCCGCGCCCGGACCCGCGGCGCGATCCTGCGCGCGGCCGCCACCGTTCTGGCCCAGGACCGGGGCGCCCCGTTGTCGGCCGTCGCCGAGGCAGCCGATGTGGGGCGCAGTACCCTGCACCGGTACTTCCCCGACCGTGAGGAACTGCTGGCCGCCACCTACCGGGAGGCGCTGTCCGAGATCACCAGGGTGATGGACGAGGCCCGGGTCGAGGAGGGGCCCGCGGTGGAGGCCATGCGCCGCGTGGTCGCCGCGCACGTGGAAGCGGGCGACTGGATGCTGTTCGCCTTCGGGGACCCCGCCAACGAGGCCTTCGACGAGGACGCGGGTGAGGTCGACTCCGAACCCGAGGTCCTCACCGGCCTGGTCAGGCGGGGCCAGGAAGAGGGGGTCTTCGACCCGGACGCGGATCCCGCCTGGGTGGTGCAAGTTCTGTGGGCGCTGCTGTTCACCGGCGTGGAGCGGGCCAAGCAGGGGCGGATGTCCCGGCACGCCGTGGCCCCGGCGGTGGTGAGCGTCCTCGAGCACGGGATCGCGGCCCGGGGCTGAAGCCGCGTCAGGCGCCGCTCCGGTGCAGGATGGTCCTCCGCGGCCCGTCGGTGCCGGGTCGCCCGCCGCGTCTGCTGTACTGGCGCCATGCACCTGAACCCTTACGGCCAGGGTCCGCTCACCCTCGCGGTGGACCTGGTCAACCGGCCGCCCGCCGACGCCGCCGACCTGGAACGGCGCTGTGCGGCGATGGACCTCCTGCTGGAACGGGCCGTGGTGGCGGAGGACCTCGCGGCGGTCCTCGACTTCCTGGCGCGGTGGGCCGCGGTCGTGGACGCGTCCGACCCGCACGGCCGGGCCGAGCGGCTCAACGCCCTGCTCATCGAGTTCTCCGGACCACCCCGCCTGACCGACCACGCGGGCACGGGCTGGCACCTGCACTACCGGCCGGACCGGCTGCCTGCCCACCGCCAGATCGCCTCGCTGATCGCCGTGGGCACGGCCCTGCACCTGACGGGGCGGGGCATGCGGCGGCTCGGCCGCTGCGCCGCCCCGGACTGCGCGCACGCCTACGCCGACTTCTCCCGCAACGGCCGCCAGCGCTACTGCTCGACCACCTGTGGAAACCGCGACGCCGTCCGCCGCCACAGGGCCCGCGCGGCCGAGGAGTTCGTCTAAGGGAGTACCCCTTGCTGGGGAGCCATCCGGCGGGTGCCGTCTTACCAGGTCCGGTGCGAAACTGGCCCGATGGATGAAGTTCGTGTGCGACTCGAGCCGGGTGCCCAACGCGTTCTCATCGAGCTCCTCTCCCGGTTGGAGACGGGGGAACGGCTGTCAGAGGAGGAGGTTGCTTCACTGCTGGGGCCTGTCGGGGAGGATCTGGTTGACCGGGTCCTGAGCAGCTCGTCACGCCTGGTACGGCTCAGACGCAGGGAGGGCGAGCTGTCGGCCCTGATCGCCAGTACCCGCGACCTGGTTCAGGTCCGCGACGTGGCGGCGTTGCTCACCCGGCTCGTGGACCGTGCCCACGATCTGGTGGGAACGGACGTCACATATATGTCGGTGTACGACAGTCGCACCGACGAGCTGTTCGTGCGAGCCAGCCGGGGCACCGTTTCCCCGCGCTTCCGGGGTCTGCGCGTTCCAGCCGGGGTCGGTATCGCCAGTCGTGTCGTGCGCACCAACACACCTCAGTGGACCGCCGATTACGGCGCTCACGACGACTTCGACCGTGACCCGGAGATCGACGCCGCTATTGCCGAAGAGCACTTGCGGTCCCTGGTGGGCGTGCCGATGTCGGCCAACGGCGAGATCCTCGGCGTGCTCTTCGCCGCCAACCGGGACCCGCGCCCTTTCGCGGGTGAGGAGATCGCTCTGTTGTCGGCCTTCGCCGACCAAGCAGCCGTCATCCTGCACACGGCTCGATTGTTCTCCGCGGTAACTGAGGCAGCCGACCGTGCGGAGCAGGCGCAGGAGCGCGCCGAAAAGCACGCGGAGGCCATGAACGCTTCCGCCCGGGTGCACGAACGGCTCACCGCCCTTGTCCTCTCCGGGCACGGTCCCCGCCAGGTTGCCCTGACCCTGGCGGAGTCCCTGGGGCGCCCCGTCGCCATCGCCGATCGCGAGCTGCGTTCGGTCACATCCACTGCGGATGTGGCCGCCAACTGGTGGCCGGACGGGCGGCTGGTCGAACCGGCTGTCCGAGCCCTCGAACGAAGTCGCAACTCCGGGCACTGCGCGGATGTGGGAAGCGGGGGCCTGGATGTGGTCGCGGCGGCCGCCGCCGGAACGGATCTGCTTGGGCTGCTGCTCGTCGGCGAGAGCGAGGCGCCGCTGAGTGAAGTCGAGCGCCGCACCGTCGAGCGGTCTGGGCAGATCCTCGCCCTCTTGACCGTGCAGAGCGAGGCATTGACGCATGCTGAGGAACGGGTGCGCGGGGAACTGGCCCTTGACCTGATGTCGGGTGCGGCGGACTCGGACACCATCAAACGCAGGGCCTCGGCGCGTGGAATCGTACTCGACCAACCCTGGACAGTGGTCGTGGTACCAACGTCCGACCTTTACCGCCACGCCCTGCCCAGAACGCTGTCCGCGTTTCCGGGATGGATGGCTGCCGCCCAGGGTGAGGGGGTGAGTGTGCTCGTCCCCGGGCAGGACGCGGCTGCGGCGGCGGAGCAGGTGGGCTACCGTGTCGGAGCGGCGACGGGGGAACCCGTCTTGACGGTGGGCTCGGTGGTCGATTCCTTCTCCGCACTGCCCGCGGTTCTCACAGAGTCCTGGGAATGTGCGGCCTTCCTCCCTGCACTGGGGCTGAACCGGGGTGCCTACCAGGTGGAGGACTACGCTCCCTACTTGGCGATGTTCGGTACGGATGGTGGTAGGGCGCGTGCGTTCGTCGACCGGATGATCGGACCCGTCATCGAGTGGGACGCCCTCCACCACACGGACCTGACCGGGACCATCACCGCCCTGGCCGAGAACAGCGGGAGCGTTACACGCACCGCGCGCGCTCTGTACGTCCACCCCAACACCGTGAAACAGCGGTTGGAGAGGGTCAACATTCTCCTCGGCACCGGTTGGAGGTCTGCCGACACCATGTTCCGCGTCACCGTGGCAACGCGTCTCCACCGCCTCCGACGTGGCATGGAACGGACATGCTGAGGCCAGATTTCCTGGCCGAAACTGACATGTCATCCGCTTGAGGCGCACTGTTTGTATGGACCAATCCAGAGTGACGCACCCCACACGGAGGTGCGCCGTCCCACAGGATTGGATCCGTCAGTGCTTCACACCAGCAGGTTGTCCGGCTTCCGTGCGCTCGGCGTACGGGAGAGGCGTGACAAGCTCGTCTCGGCCAGCGGTCTGGACGAGGCGGCGCTCGATGCCCTAGACCCCGGAAGTCTGAGCGTCGACGCCGCCAATGGCATGATCGAGAACGTCGTCGGGGTCATGGGCGTTCCCGTCGGAGTGGCCACCAACTTCACCGTCAACGGCCAGGACGTCCTGGTGCCGATGGCCACCGAGGAGCCCTCCGTGGTCGCTGCCGCCAGCAATGCCGCTCGTATTGCCCGCGTCCGGGGCGGTTTCTGTACGAGCGGCACCGGGCCGGTCATGCAGGCCCAGATCCAGGTGGTTGACGTGGCCGACCCGGCAGGGGCACGTCTACGGGTTCTGGAGGCGCGCGAGGAGCTCGTCGCCCTGGCCAACGCCCAAGACCCCCGGCTCGTGGAGGTCGGCGGTGGAGCGCTCGACCTGAACGTGCGCACCGTGCCAGCCCTCGACGAGACCTACGTGGTGGCTCACCTCGTGGTCGACGTGCGCGACGCCATGGGTGCCAATGCGGTCAACACCATGGCCGAGGCGGTGGCACCGCGCCTCGCCGCGATCATCGGTGGCAGATCCGTCCTGCGCATCCTCACCAACAAGGCGGATCTGCGGATCTCCCGCGCGCGAACGATCCTGGACACCGAGGCCCTGGGGGGCGAAACCATTGCGACTGACATCATCCACGCCTACCGCTTGGCGGCTGCGGACCCGTACCGGGCTGCCACCCATAACAAGGGCATCATGAACGGGGTTTCGGCCGTGGTACTGGCCACCGGCAACGACACCCGCGCCGTCGAAGCCGGAGCCCACTCCCACGCAGTCAACGCGGAGGGGCGCTACACCTCCCTATCGACCTTCGAGCGGGACAGGGAGGGCAACGTTGTGGCCACTCTGGAACTGCCGACCCCTGTCGGCCTGGTGGGCGGTGCCACTAGGACGCACCCGGCGGCCCAAGCCGCCCTGGCACTGACCGGGGTAGAGAACGCCGTGGAACTGGGCGAAGTCGTCGCAGCAGCCGGTTTGGCGCAGAACATCGCAGCTGTGCGTGCACTGGCCGGGGAGGGCATCCAGCGTGGCCACATGGCCCTGCACGCCAGGAACGTTGCCGTTGCCGCGGGCGCAAGGGGCCAGGAGGTGGACCGGGTCGTGGCCAAGCTGATCGAGGAGAGAGCCATCAGACAGGACCGCGCTGAGTCGGTCCTCGGCCAGATGAGGGGACGAGGATGAGTGAGCCGGCACCCGAACGTGCGGACGATGGTGGCCGCTTGCTCGAGATCTGGGGAGACACCGTCGACTCCCGACACACCGCCTGGGCCATCGCCCTGGGTGTGGGCGTTTCGATGCCTCTCTACCTGGGTTCCGAATACCTGTTCTCCAACCTGGTCGAGGACCCGACCGTGGCCGGAACCTACGCGCTCTTGGTCGGGTTGGCCGGGTGCCTGCTTGCCGGTTTCGCGGGTGCCCTCCTCTTCGTGCCCAAGCGTGTGGTGATTGAGCAGGAGGCCACCGCCCAGAGCAGGAAGGAGGCCATGGACGCCGTCGAGGCCGATTACGGTCCGCTCGGCGATCCCACTGAACTTCCCGAACCCGTCCAGAAGGAGCTCAGGGCGCTGGGGTTCTTCGACGACCTGTATGCGCAGCACCAGAGCCGCGGCGAGGAGCGAACGCTTTGAGTCCCGAACTGTTGACCGACGCCACCTGGGCACTGGGCATGGGTCTGATCGGCGCCGTGGTCTTCGCCTTCATCGGTCTCGCCTCCTACACGGACGAAACGGCGACCATCGCGCCGCTGACCCTCCTGGTGGTCCTGCTGGGTGTTCCGCCCGCGGGCGTGTTCACCTTCTTCATGGCGGGGATCGTCGCCAAGCACATCACCCACGCCATCCCCACCACACTTCTGGGCATCCCCGGTGACACGTTGGCCGTACCCATGCTCAGGGACGCGCAACTGCTCCGGGAACTCGGAGTTCCGCACATCGCGCTGCGCAAGGCGATCTCCGGCGGTGTGCTCGCCGCCTTCTTGTCAGTGCCCCTTGCGGTGTTGTTCGCGTGGGCGCTGACCCCCTTCGCGGACGCTATCGGTGAGGCGGCGCCGTGGATCTTCGTGGCCGCCGCCGTGCTGATCGCGTATACGTCCAAGGGGCGTTTGGCTGCGGTCCTCGCGCTGGTTCCCTTCGTCCTGCTCGTCGTGGGGATGCAGGCTTTCGTGTCGCAGACGACTGGTGGGACGCTGACGATCAGCTTCTTCCTCGGCATTGCCACCGGACCGCTGATCGCTGACCTGTTCATGGCCCTGGCCCCCGCGGGGCGCGCCTCGCTGCGGCGCCGAACCAGGCGCAGGTTCGCACTGGCACCAGACACCCGGACCTGGTCTGGGCGTATACCCAACCCGCTCAAGGTGCTCGACCGCAGGCAGATCACCTATACCGGAGCCGCCACCGGTGTGTCCAGCGCGACGTTCGTCTTCTCCCCGGTGGCCATGACCGTGCTCATGGGCGAGATCGTCGGCGCCCGGATCAAGAACGGGTACCACCGGCTCACCACGGTGATGTCCGTGCGTAACGGCACCACCGAGTCCACCTACATCGCCGAGACCCTCATTCCGCTGATCGCCCTGGGACTTCCGCTCTCGCCTATGGCGGCAGGCCCCGCGGCGCCCCTGTTCAACGCGCCCCCGGTCCACACCGTCGACACCGAGACGGGTGAGACCAACAACCTCCATGACTTGCTGTCCACCGGGGAGTTCCTCGTGTATGGACTGCTGGGTGTGGTCCTGGCTTCGGTGATCGCCTATCCGTTCGCGATGACCTACGCACATCGGGCCGCGTCGTTCGTGATGCGCAAGATCTCGCACGAGGCGATCATCGGGGCCTTCGCGGGGCTCATCCTGGTGATCTGCCTGTACGAGGGCGGCCTGCTCGCCGTTGGGGTGACTCTCACGGTCGGTCTGGTCGGCGGACTGTTCGGCAAGATGTTCAGCATGCACAGCGGCGTGCAGTTCATGGGCTTCTACGTCGCGGTCCTGACGGTTCCGCAGCTCCTCGCGCTGGTCGGCTGAGGGGCAGCCGCGGCCCCCTTCAGGGGCCTGGTCCCGCTGCCAGCGAGGCGGCAGGGGCCACCGGTCACCCCGTGGCGTCGCGGCGGGCCACCGAGGCGAGGTCGGCCTCGATGCGGGCGGTGGTCTCCAGCAGGGCGGGGAGCAGGTCGCGGCGTACGTCCTCGATCGAGGAGCGGTTGGCGTGCGCGGACACGTTGGCGGCGGCGATCACCCGCCCCTCGCCGTCGCGGATGGGTGCGGCCAGGGACCGCAGCCCTTCCTCGAGCTCCTGGTCCACGATCGCGTAGCCCTGCTCGCGCACCCGGAGGACCTCTGTGCGGAGTTCGGCGGTTTCGGTGATGGTGAACCTGGTGAGCGGCGGAAGCTTGACCCGGTCCAGGTACGAGGTGAGCCCGGCGTCGTCGTGCCCGGCCAGCAGCACCCGGCCCATGGAGGTCGCCGCCGCCGGGAAACGGGTGCCCACGGCGATGGACACGGCCATGATCCGCGACGTCGCCACCCGGGCGACGTAGAGGACGTCGTCACCCTCCAGGACCGACACCGAAGCCGATTCGTGCACCCGGGCGGACAGGTCCTCCAGGTGGGGCTGGGCGACGTCGGGCAGTCCGGCGGAGGCCACGTAGGCGTAGCCGAGCTCCAGTACGCGCGGGGTGAGGGAGAAATCCCGCCCGTCGGTGCGCACGTACCCCAGATCGACCAGGGTCAGCAGGAAGCGCCGGGCCGCGGCGCGCGTGAGGTCCGTGGCGCGCGCGACTTCGCTGAGGGTCATGGACGGCTGTTCGGCCGAGAAGGCTCGGACGACCATGAGCCCCCGTTCCAGGGACTGGACGAAGTGGGCTCCGCGCTCGGGGGCGTCTTCGGAGGTCATGGTGCCTTCCATCATCGGTGGCAAGGGGTGTTGTTGCTGAGGGCGGCGGTGGTTCACGGTGATGTTCTCATACCGAACACGGGCGGGACTCCTTGACCCTTCCGGTGATCGGCGCTACGGTCATACCCAATATGTTCGCACTGTGAACACTAATTCGCTATACGAACGGGAGGGTCACTATGGTCGTGTCCCTGGGCGAGGCGGTCCGGACACTCATCCGTGACGGCGACACCGTCGCCCTCGAAGGGTTCACCCACCTCATCCCCGTGGCCGCTGGGCACGAGATCATCCGCCAGGGCCGACGTGACCTCACCTTGGTGCGGATGACGCCCGACATCGTCTATGACCAGCTCATCGGTGCCGGATGCGCCCGCAAGCTCGTCTTCTCGTGGGGCGGCAACCCGGGGGTGGGGTCGCTGCACCGGTTCCGCGACGCGGTCACCGGTTCCTGGCCGGTCCCGCTGGAGATCGAGGAGCACAGCCACGCCGGGATGGCCAACCGCTACGTCGCCGGCGCGTCCGGGCTGCCGTTCGCGGTCCTGCGCGGCTACAGCGGTACGGACCTGGTCGAGAACAACCCGAACATCAAGGCCGTCACCTGTCCCTTCACTGGGCAGGAACTGGCCGCGGTCCCGGCGCTCAACCCCGATGTCACCGTCATCCACGCCCAGCGCGCGGACGCCGCCGGCAACGTGCAGCTGTGGGGAATCACCGGTATCCAGAAGGAGGCCGCACTGGCCGCCGACCGGGTCCTGGCCACGGTGGAGGAGGTCGTGGACACCCTCGACCCCGTCGCCGGCCAGGTCATCCTGCCGAGCCGGGTCGTCGACGCGGTCAGTGTCGTCCCCGGAGGCGCGGCGCCCTCCTACGCCCACGGCTACTACGAGCGCGACAACGCCGCCTACCAGGCCTGGGACGCCATCGGCCGCGACCGTGAGGCCTTCACCGCCTGGCTCGACGAGCTCACCTCGGCCAAGCCCGGCACCGAAGCCGCGACCACCACCCATCCTCAGCCCGCAGGGAGAGGCGCGTGACCACTGCCACCTGGACCGCCGACGAGATCATGACCGTCACCGCGGCGCGCTCACTGCGCGACGGGATGGCCTGCTTCGTCGGGATCGGGCTTCCCAGTACAGCCGCCAACGTGGCCAGCCGCACCCACGCCCCCGACCTGTGGATGATCTACGAGTCGGGCACCCTGGGCGCGGCCCCCGACCACCTGCCGCTCTCCATCGGCGACGGGGTCCTCGCGGACACGGCGGACACCGTGGTCTCCGTCCCGGAGGTCTTCAACTACTGGCTCCAGAGCGGCCGTATCGACGCCGGTTTCCTCGGCGCCGCCCAGATCGACCGGTACGCGAATATCAACACCACCGTGATCGGTGACTACGACGACCCCAAGGTGCGCCTGCCCGGAGCGGGAGGCGCACCCGAGATCGCCGCCTCCTGCCGCGAGGTCATCGTGATCATGCGGCACAGCAAGCGGGCGTTCGTGGAGAAGGTGGACTTCGTGACGTCGGTGGGCCACGGTGCTGGTCCCGGCGACCGTGATCGGCTCGGGCTGACCGGCGCCGGTCCGATCCGGGTCATCACCGACCTCGGCGTACTCGAGCCCGACCCCGGCACTCGGGAGCTCACCCTCGTCGGCGTGCACCCGGGCGTGGACGCCGACATGGTGCGCGAGGCCACCGGATGGGAGCTGCGGGTCTCCGACGAGCTGACCAGGACTCCCGATCCCACCGACACCGAACTCTCCGTGCTCCGTTCCCTGACCGGTGCCCCCTGAACACGGCGCGATAAGGTGCCTAACAGTGTTAGGTAATGGGTGGGCCCGACACAGAGCCCGGGCCCACCCCGGCAGCGGAACCACACACCACCCAAGGAGACCCACGGTGACCGACGTCTACGTCCTCGACGCCGTACGCACCCCCTTCGGCAAGTACGGCGGCGCCCTCTCCGGCGTCCGCCCCGACGACCTCGCCGCGCACGTGGTCGGAGCCCTGACCGAACGCGCACCCGCGCTCGACCCCGCCTCCGTCGACGAGGTCCTCCTCGGCAACGCCAACGGGGCCGGCGAGGAGAACCGCAACGTCGCCCGCATGGCCACCCTGCTGGCCGGGCTGCCCACCGGCGTGCCCGGAGCCACCGTCAACCGCCTCTGCGGGTCCGGGATGGAGGCGGCCATCCAGGGCAGCCGCGCCATCCAGACCGGTGACGCCTCCCTCGTCCTGGCCGGGGGAGTGGAATCCATGAGCCGCGCCCCCTGGGTCATGCCCAAACCCGCCAAGGGCTTCCCCGCGGTCAACGCCACCCTGCACTCCACCACCCTCGGATGGCGCATGGTCAACCCGCGCATGCCCGAGAAGTGGACCCTCTCCCTAGGGGAGAGCACCGAAGGACTGGCCGGCCAGCACGGCGTCAGCCGCGAAGACCAGGACGCCTTCGCCCTCAACAGCCACGCCAAGGCCGCCCGCGCCTGGGCCGACGGCGTGTTCGACGCCGAGATCGTCCAGGTCGACGGCGCTCACCTGGAACGCGACGAGAGCATCCGCGAGCCCTCAGCCGAGAAGCTCGCTGGCCTCAAGCCCGCCTTCCGAGGCGACGGCACCATCACCGCGGGCAACGCCTCACCCCTCAACGACGGTGCAGCCGCCCTCCTGCTCGGCGACCGCGCTGCCGTCAGCACCACCGGCCTCGACCCCCTCGCCCGAGTGGTCAGCCGGGGCGTAGCCGGGGTCGACCCCGACGTGTTCGGCATCGGACCGGTCCGCGCCGCCGAGATCGCCCTCGAACGGGCCGGGATCGACTGGGACGACCTGTCCGCCGTCGAACTCAACGAAGCCTTCGCCGCCCAGTCCCTTGCCTGCGTCCGCGCCTGGAAGGGACTGGACCCCGGCATCGTCAACCCCAACGGCGGGGCCATCGCCATCGGCCACCCGCTCGGCGCCTCCGGCGCGCGCGTCATCGGTTCGCTCGCCCATGAGCTGCGCCGACGCGGCGGCGGATGGGGCTTGGCCGCCCTGTGCATCGGGGTAGGCCAGGGACTGGCGGTCGTGCTGCACGCCTGAAGCCCATGGCGGGCCCCGAGCGCACCGGGGCCCGCTCCGAAAGGAACAGCCGTATGTCCACCACCTCAGACGGGGCGCGCCCCGGCCACGGTGCGGCCGCCCGCGCCGACGCGGCCGGACTCCACGTCCCCGGGTACGTCCGCGACCACGACAGCCACCCGCCGCTCGACTATCCCGGGTACAACAGCACCGCGCTGCGCCACCCCAAGCGCCCGCTCACCCTCCTCCCGCACACGCTCACCGAGATCACCTCGCCCGTTCTGGGCCAGGAACGCCTCGGAGCGCTGGACCACGACCTCACCCGACAGCACGAGGACGAGCCCCAAGGGCAGCGGATCATCGTGCACGGCCAGGTCCGCGACAGCGACGGCACCCCCGTCCCGCACACCCTGGTGGAGGTGTGGCAGGCCAACGCCGCTGGGCGCTACCGGCACAGCGGTGACACCTGGCCCGCCCCCCTGGACCCCAACTTCACCGGGGTCGGACGGGCCCTCACCGACGCCCAGGGCCACTACCGGTTCGTCACCGTCCGGCCCGGCGCCTACCCGTGGAAGAACCACCGCAACGCCTGGCGCCCGGCCCACATCCACTTCTCCCTGTTCGGCCGGGCCTTCACCCAGCGCCTCGTCACCCAGATGTACTTCCCCGACGACCCGCTGTTCTTCCAGGACCCCATGTGGAACTCGGTCCCGGACGAGAAGGCGCGCGAGCGGATGCTCGCCCGGTTCGACTACGACAACACCGAACCCGAGTGGGCGCTGGGCTACCGCTGGGACATCGTGCTGCGCGGACGCGAGCAGACCCCGTTCGAGTCCGAGGAAGAGATTCTGGAGGACGACGAATGAGCACCCACGCCACCACCCCGTCCCAGACCGTCGGCCCCTACCTGCACATCGGCCTGCCGTGGTCCGACGGCCCCTTCGCGGTCGCTGAGGGCACACCCGGCGCGGTCTGGCTGCGCGGTTCGGTCTACGACGGCGCGGGCGCCCCCGTCACCGACGCCCTCGTCGAGACCTGGCAGGCCGATCCCGACGGCCGCTTCGACCACCCCGACGACCCGCGCGGGGCCCGGAGCCTGCCGGGCTTCCGCGGGTTCGGCCGCTGTGAGACCGACTCCTCGGGCGGCTACGGCATCCTCACCCTCAAGCCCGGGACCGTGCCCGGCCCCACGGGGGACCAGGCGCCGCACATCGACGTCTCCGTCTTCGCGCGCGGCATGCTGCACCGGGTCGTCACCCGCCTGTACTTTCCCGAAGAGGAGGCTGCCAACGCCGCGGACCCCGTGCTCACCAGCATCGGGGACCCCGAGGCCCGAGCCACCCTCGTTGCTCGCTGGGACGGGGACGGGTACCGGTTCGACATCCGTATCCAAGGCGAGTACGAGACCGTCTTCTTCGACATCTGAGCTCCGGATGATCTTGCTCCTGGCCGCCGGGAGTGGAGAACAGGGGCAAGATCATCGCTCATCGGGACCTACGACACCTAGCGAGGAACCATCCATGACCGGCCTGTTCGACGGTGTCCTCAACCGCGGCCCCGTCGGGCCGCTCACCGACGACACCGCCTGGGTCCAGGCCCTGCTCGACGCGGAGGCGGCGCTCGCCCGGGCCCTGGACGACACCGGCACCGGTCCGACCGGCCGACAGGCCGAGACGATCGCCGCCGCCTGCGTCGCGGACCGGTACGACCCGGCCGCGCTCGGCAGGGCGGCGGAACGCGGGGGCAACCCGGTCATCCCGCTGGTCGCCGAGCTCACCGAGCAGGTGCGCGCGGCCGACCCCGAGGCGGCTAGGCACGTCCACCGCGGCGCCACCAGCCAGGACATCATGGACACCGCCGCCATGCTCCTGGTCCGCGGCGCGGGCCGGGCCCTGCATACCGAACTCACCGCGCTCACCGCCGAACTGCGCGCTCTCGCGGACCGGTACCGCGCCGCGCCCATGCCCGGCCGCACCCTACTCCAACAGGCGCTGCCCACCACGTTCGGCGCGGTCGCCGCGGGGTGGGCCGAAGGGCTGACCGGGGCGGCCGACCGGCTCGCCGACGTCCTCTCCCACCAGCTGGCCGCCCAGCTCGGCGGCGCCGTGGGCACCCTGGCCTCGCTCGACCCGGACGGCCCCGCCGTGGCCGCGGCCTACTCCGCCCGGCTCGACCTTCCGGAGCCCGCCCTGCCCTGGCACACCGAGCGCGGCCGCGTCACCGAGGCCGCCGCGGCTCTGGGCCGGGTGTGCGGCGCCGCGGGAACGGTCGCCCAGGACATCGTGCTGCTCGCCCAGACCGAAGTCGGCGAGGTCACCGAGGAAGGTGGGAGCGGCGTGGGAGGGTCGTCCACCATGCCGCACAAACGCAACCCGGTCGCCGCCGTCAGCGCCCTCGCCGCGGCCCGCCAGGCCCCAGGCCTGGTCTCCACCCTGTTCGCCGCGCAGATCCAGGAGCACCAACGCGCCGCCGGGTCCTGGCACACCGAGTGGCTTCCCCTCACCGACCTCCTGCGCCGCACCGGCTCCGCCGTTTCCTGGCTGCGCGTCAGCGTCGAACGCCTGCTCGTCCACCCCGACCGCATGCGCGCCAACCTGGACCACACCGCGGGCCTGGCCCTGAGCGAACGCGTCACCACCGACCTGGCCCCCGAACTCGGCCGCATGGAGGCCCACCGCAGGGTCACCGACGCCTGCCGTGCCGCCGTCGCCGAGGACCGCGACCTCGTCGACGTCCTCGAAGACCACCTCGGAGGCCTGCGCACCCGCGACCGGATCAGGGCCCTGCTCGACCCCGCCGCCTACCTCGGCGCCGCCACCGTGTTCACCGACCGGGTGACGGGTAGGACCGGCCGAGCGACACGTACCGACAGTGAAGAAGGAACCCGATGAGCGTTGACCTCCACCACACAGAAAGCGGCCCGGCGGACGCACCGCCGCTGGTGCTCGTCGGATCTCTGGGCACCAACGGACAGATGTGGGAGCCGCAGGTCGAGGCCCTCTCCAGCGCCTTCCGGGTGATCCGGGTCGACCTGCGCGGACACGGCCAGTCACCCGCCCCCGAGGGGCCCTACAGCATGGCCGACCTCGGCGGCGACGTCCTCGCCCTCCTCGACCGGCTGGGGATCGAACGCGCCCACTACGCCGGCCTGTCCATCGGCGGGATGGTCGGCCAGTGGCTGGCGGTCAACGCCCCCCAACGGATCGACCACCTCGTCCTGCTGGCCACCACCCCGTACCCCGGGCCTGCCCAGAGCTGGCTCGACCGCGCCGCCCTGGCCCGCGACAAGGGCACTGGTGCCCTGGCCGACGCCGTGGTGGGGCGCTGGTTCACCCCGGGCTACGCGGAAGAGCACCCCCAGGACGTCGACCGGCTGCGCGGCCAGATCGTGGACACCCCCGACGAGGGCTACGCGGGATGCTGCGAGGCCATCAGCCAGCACGACGTGCGCGAGGACCTCCACCGGGTCGTCTCGCCCACCCTGGTCGTCTCCGGTGCGGAGGACCCGGCCACCCCGCCTGAGGGCCACGGGTCGGTGATCGCCGAGCGGATCCCCGGCGCCAGGTACGTCGTTCTCGACGACGCCGCCCACCTGCTCTCCTGGGAGCACGCGGCCAAGGTGAACACGCTCATCACCCAGCACCTGGCCTCCGCCGACCGGTACGGGTCCGGTATGCGGGTGCGCCGGAGCGTGCTCGGCGACACGCACGTCGACCGGGCTGAGGAGCGCAAGACCGGCTTCACCGAGCCCTTCCAGGACCTCATCACCCGCTACGCCTGGGGCGAGATCTGGACCCGCCCCGGACTGGACCGGCGCACCCGCAGCTGCATGGTGCTGACCGCCTTGGTCGCCAAGGGCCACTGGGGCGAGCTGGCCATGCACGTGCGCGCGGCGCGGCGCAACGGCCTGACCCCGGACGAGATCGGCGAGGTGTTCCTCCAGGCGGCGATCTACTGCGGGGTCCCGGCCGCCAACAAGGCCTTCTCCATCGCTCAGGAGACCTTCGACGAGGATGCTGGCTGAGCCGGGGGCTCACCCGTTGACCGGGCCGGGGACTGTCCGAGCCCTGGGATAGAACGTGTCCATGGACATTTCTGAAAACGGTGTGCGCGAGCGCGGCGAGCGCTTCTGGGCACTGCACCACGGTTCCGAGGCCTTCGTGGTGGCCAATGCCTGGGACGCCGGCACGGCCCGGCTGCTGGCGGGGCTCGGCTTCTCTGCCCTGGCCACCACCAGCGCCGGGCTGGCGCACGGGCTGGGACGCCGGGACGGGGCCGGCCTGGTCACCCGGGAGGAGACGCTGCGCAACGCGGCGGCGGTCGCCGCCGCCACGGACCTGCCGGTGACCGCGGACCTGGAGAACGGTTTCGGCGACACCCCCGATGACGTCGCCCGAACCGTTCGGGAGGCCGGTAGGACCGGGGTCGCGGGCGGCTCGATCGAGGACACCACCGGGCACCCTGACACGCCGGTATACGAGCCGGGCCCCGCTGCGGAGCGGGTGGCGGCGGCGGTCGAGGCAGCTCGGGCGCTGCCGTTTCCCTTCACCCTCACGGCCCGGGCGGAGAACTTCCTCCACGGCCGACCGGACCTGGAGGACACGATCCGCAGGCTGCAGGCCTTCGAGGAGGCGGGCGCGGATGTGCTGTACGCACCGGGTCTGCCGGACCCCGCCGCGATCCGCGCCGTCTGCGCCGCGGTGCGGCGCCCGGTCAACGTCCTCGCTGCGGGGGCGGCGGCTCGGATGTCGGTGGCGGAGCTGAGCGCCCTCGGCGCACGCCGGGTCAGCCTGGGTTCGGGGCTCTCGCGGTCGGCGCTGACCCAGGCGGTGGCGGCGGCCAGGGAGATCGCCGAGCACGGGACCTTCGAGCGGATGTCAGGGGCGCTGTCGGGATCCGAGGTGGACCGGCTGATGGGTTAGCGCCGACGGGGCTGCCCTCGGCGCCAACACCGGTACCGCGCGGCCGGTTCCCGGTACCCGCGCCGCCGGTCAGGGTTTGAAGGCCACTCCGGAGAGCTCCCACCGTTTGATCTCCGGGTCCGCGGGGCGGAAGAGCGGGTCGCGGTCGGGGTGGCGCCAGGTAGCGCAGTCCACGGTGGAGGGGCCCTGGTCGCGGCCGTCGTTCCACGGGCTGACCAGGTCCAGGCCGGTGAACACCGCGGAGGCCTCCTCCGGGCTGCGCACACGGCCCCAAGGGGTGCCGAAGGACAGGATCTTGTCCGTCATCCACGCGGCGGCCTCGGTGTCGTCGGAGACGATGTGGGAGAAGATCACGCAGGAACCGGGGGCGAGCCGGTCCATCAGGGAGCGGATCATGCCGAAGGGGTCGCTCTCGTCGGGCAGGCAGTGCAGCAGCGACACGAGCATGAGGCAGACCGGCAGGTCGGGGTCGATGAGTTCCTGGGTCTCCGGGGCGCTGAGGATCTGGTCGGTGTCGCGGATATCGGCCATGAGGAACGTGGTGCCGGCGCTGTCGGTGACCAGGGCGCGGCCGTGGGCGAGCACGATGGGGTCGTGGTCCACGTAGACCACGCGCGCCCTGGGGTTGGCCCGCTGGGCGACGTGGTGGGTGTTCTCGGTGGTGGGCAGGCCCGCGCCGAGGTCGAGGAACTGCTCCACGCCCCGTTCGCTCACGTATTCGACGGCCCGGCCGAGGAAGGCCCGGTTGTCGTTGGCGAAGGCGACGAGTTCGGGGATCCCCGCGGCGAGCTCCTCGCAGGCCTTGCGGTCCGCTTCGAAGTTGTCTTTCCCGCCCAGCAGGTAGTCGTACATCCGCGCGATGCTCGGCGTGTCCATGTCGATGTGCGGAGGGAAGCGATCGGCCATAGAGAGGGTACCAATCAGGGCTAGTGGTGCGCGGTTATCTCCAGCAGAATCGTAACCGCGTTTCGCCCGCCTTACCGGCGATTTACGCAAGAAAGTCGGGGCGATACTTCAGAGCCGCCCTTCACGTGCGGGAAAGGGCATGCCGGAACGGTCGAAACCGGGTAGTTCGTCGGCTACATGCCCTGGGGCGGCGGCTCTGACACGATCCGCTACCCCCTCCGGCAGGGGCGGTGGCGGCGGTGGCGACGGTTCCGCCCAGAAGGCCGCGGCCGAAAGGGGTCCGGTTGTTCGTGCCTCGGGAGCGAAAACGCGGTCGGGGGTGTCCTCGTGTTCCGGGGAAAGGCCGGTGTGATCGTCGTTGCCGAACGCCGCTTCTCGCGCCGAGGGTCCCATTGTTCCGGTAGAGAGGTCTCTGACCAGTTCCACGAGCGGCCTCCGCTCCCGGCCCGCCCACCGAGTCAGGACGAAGGGGTCCCGGTCGGCCTCGGTCCCCAGCGCGGCGGCGGTCGCGGACAGGTGGGCGCAGCGCCCCGCCCAGTGGTCGCACGAACACGTCGCCACCAGGCCGCCCCAGCCGCGCGGAACCAGGTCCAGGCCCAGCAGCGCGAACACGCGGGCCGCCGCCTCCGGCAACTCGCCGCCCAGCACACGGGCCCTGAACACCGGCTGCGAGGCCAGCGCGGCGCATACGCGTACCCACTCCTGTTCCGGCCACTCGGTCCTGATCAGGCTCGTCTCGTGCCCGCCCACCCGGGCGGTGACCTCGCCGGGACGGACCGCGATCCGCTCGACCCTGTGGCCGTCGGAACCCGCCAAGGCCTCGCCGAACAGCTCCGACCAGCTCATCCGGCCACCGCCTCGGGCGCCATCCGCACAACATCGCGCAGGTCGTCCACGGACAACCCGCTCAGCCACTGCTCACCGGTGGCCACCGCGCCGTCGGCCAGCGCGCTCTTGCGTTCGATCATCTCGTCCACCCGTTCCTCGACGGTCCCCACACAGACCAGCTTGCGCACTTGTACGTCCCGGCGCTGCCCGATCCGGAAGGCCCGGTCAGTGGCCTGGTTCTCCACCGCCGGGTTCCACCACCGGTCCACGTGCACCACGTGGTTGGCGGCGGTCAGGTTCAGCCCGGTCCCGGCCGCCTTCAACGACAGCAGGAACACCACCGGACCCGAAGCCGTCTGGAAGCGCTCCGTCATCCGCTCGCGGTCGGCCCTGGAGGTACCCCCGTGCAACCACAGCACCGGCACCCCGATCCGGGAACGCAGGTAGGGGGCCAGCCGCTCACCCCAGCGCGCGTACTGGGTGAAGCACAGCGCCTTGTCCCCCTCGGCAGCCGCCCCGCCCAGGACCGCCTCCAACCGGTCGAGCTTGCCCGACCGCCCGGCCAGCGCCGAACCGTCCCCGAGGAACTGGGCGGGGTGGTTGCAGATCTGCTTGAGCCGGGACATCGTCGCCAGCACAAGCCCCTTGCGCTCCTTCTCGTCGGCCTCGGCCATCCGCTCGGCCATGTCGTCCACCACTGCCTTGTACAGCGAGGCCTGTTCGGGCGTGAGCGTGCACCAGGAGCGCATCTCCTGCTTCTCCGGCAGGTCGGCGATGATCGAACGGTCCGTCTTGAGCCGGCGCAGCACGAACGGCCCCGTCAAGCGGCGCACCAGATCGGTGCCGTCCCCTGTACCCTGCTCCGCCTCGGCCCGGTCGGCCACCGCGCGCTGGAAGTCGGCCGCCGTCCCCAACAGCCCCGGATTGGCGAACTCCATCACCGACCACAGCTCGCCCAGGTTGTTCTCCACCGGGGTGCCGGTGAGCGCGATCCGGGTGGCGGCGGGCAGGGAGCGCACGGCCCGCGCCTGCCGGGTCCCGTGGTTCTTCAACGCCTGAGCCTCGTCGCACACCACCCGGTGCCAGGGCATGCCCGCCAGCTCCTCGGTATCGCGCGCCACCACCCCGTAGGTCGTGACCACCAGGTCGCAGGCGCCCACGAGCCGGGCCAGCGCGTTCCCGGACGGCCGGTCCGGGCCGTGCTGGACGTGTACCCGCAGGCCCGGGGCGAACTTCTCCGCTTCGCGCCGCCAGTTGCCCACCAGCGACACGGGGCACACCAGCAGGGTGGGACCGGGCGCCGGGCCCGCGCCGCGCTCATCGGTGAGCAGCGCCAGCAGCTGCACGGTCTTGCCCAGCCCCATGTCGTCGGCGAGCACCGCGCCCAGCCCCAGCTCGCCCAGGAACCGCAGCCAGGCCGCACCGCGGTCCTGGTAAGGCCGGAGCGCGCCCTCGAATCCCGCCGGGGCACCCATCGGCCGCGGCTCGGCCTTGGCCCCGCCGTCCAACAGGGCGCCCAACGGGCCGTCAGCCACCACGTCCGCCACCGGCAGCGGGGACTCCTGCGCGCCGATCGCCGCCCGGAGCGCCTCCTCGCGGCGCACCCGGCCGCTTCGCCGCATCAGGTCCAGGGCCGCCCCGACCCGCTCGGGATCCATCTCCATCCACCGGCCCCGCACCCGGACCAAAGAGCGCTTGAGCCGCGCCAACTCCGCGAGTTCGTCCAGTTCCTCGGCGGTGAGGGGGCCGTCCGCGCCGGGGGCGCGCAGCAGCGCCTCGAAGGACACGTCGACCAGGTCGGTGGGGCTCACCCCGCCGCGTCGGCGCCGCTCGGGCTCCTCGTGTACGGTCATCCGCAGCCCGAGGGCGCTCCGACCGCTCCACTCGGGCAGCACGACACCGAACCCGGCCGCCGTCAGACGGGCCGAGGCCCCGCCGACGAAGGCCTGCGCCCCGCCGGTGTCCATGGCCAGCCGGGCCGGGGCCAGTTCGCGCAGCGCCCGGTGGAACGCGTGCAGGTGGCGGGCGGCAC
>NZ_BAAGZJ010000079.1:0-37422 GCF_054778635.1 Nocardiopsis nanhaiensis | reverse complement strand
GCTGGACGCATGAGTCGAGGGGTGCTGCTGAAGGTGCCCGTTGGAGGAGTCTCACGGTTGCCGTGATGCGCGGAACGGGCAAGGCATAGCCTGACCAAGATGAACCCTCAGTGATCCACCGGTCACTACTACACTTTCATGGTGAACTGGAGATTCTCTAAAGTCAAGTGAATCAAAGAATCTCCAGTCAGATTTGCTAGGTTGTCCTCATGAAGCCTTCCTTCAGCCCGACCATCCGCCGACGGCGCCTGGCTCGCATACTCCGAGATCTCCGCGAAGAATCCGGACAAACATTAGATATCGCCTCAAAAAAGTCAGGGATCCCTAGGGCCACTTTGGGGAAATTGGAGACCGCTGACCTCAAGCGCATCCGTGCGGCGCACCTCGATGCGCTGGCCCAGCTGTATGAGGTAGACGAGGAAGCCTGGAAGGGTCTGCACCAGTTGGCCAAGGACGCGAACGAGCGCGGCTGGTGGTCGAAGTACAAGGATGTCTTCAAGGCGACCGGGCTACCCTCGTTCGAGGTGGAGGCTTCTCACATCCGCGTCTATGAAACACAGGTGGTCCCTGGGCTTCTCCAGACTTCTCAGTACATTCGAGCTGTCTTTACTGGGACCAGCGCTTTCCCGGAGGAGAGGGTTCAACGCCATGTTGACGCGAGGATGGAGCGGCAGGCGATCTTGGATCGGCTCTACCCACCCGAGTACGTAGCCATCATTGACGAATCCGCACTGCGACGTCAGGCGGGGGGCCCTGGGGTCATGCGTGAGCAGCTTCTCCACCTGGCGGACATGGCACTGCGTCCTCGTATCACGATCCATGTCTTGCCGTTCTCTACCGGTCTTCATGCCGCAACGCTGGGCGCCTTCCAGATCATGGACTTCCCAGAGCCCAGGGATCCCACCGTTGGCTACGCCGAGATTCCCACGTCTACCATTTACGTTGAAGGGGACGAGGAGATTGACCGTTATGAAGCGATGTGGCGTGAGGTGCACAACTCTGCGTTGACCGCTGCCCAGTCCATAGACTTCCTCAACGACTTGAGCACATCGCTGGAAGGTAAATCATGACAACCTTGAGGTTCCACAAGAGCAGCTTCAGTGGTGCCGGTGAGAACTGTGTGGAAGTCGCACACATCCCGACCGACTTCCACAAGAGCAGCCACAGCGGCGCAAGTGAAAACTGTGTGGAGGTGGCCGAGCTCCCCTGTGGTGCGGCCCTCCGCGACTCGAAACACCCCACCGCCGGGCACCTCCCCTTCCCCGCTTCCGAGTGGACCGGCTTCCTCAGAACCGCCCTCTCCCGCTGACCCGAGACGCAACCCGGCCACGGCAGCACACCTTGGCCGGGACCAGACGCTCTCGGGAGGATCCGGCTCGGTCAACCACCGAGCCGGATCCCCACCAACCCGTACAGTCGGCTTAGGGAACCGCTGCCCAGCCCGGAAGTCGTAGATCCACAACAGCCTGCCGCTGCTCGCAAGAGGTCCGGCAGTTCGGATACGATCCGGCCAGCTGACGAGGGCGACCCCACCCCTGCTCAGCTCAGATACCCGGTGCTGGGCGCGGCAGCGGGCGCACGGACCACCGAGGCACCTCGGGCCGCGCCCCACCGTCCGGACACCGCGGTTGGAGCTTCCGTAGGCCCTGCCCGCAGCGGACGCCGACTTTCGTCGGGGTACGGGTTGGTTCGCGAGGCCGATGTTTCCCGGGCTCCGGCTCCCTAGCTTTGTTGTCACACCGAGCAACGGTGCGACACCAGAGCGAAAGGGTTGGGTATGTTCGACAGCCGCAAGAGCCGGACCGGCCGTCACCGTGGCCGCGGAACGGTGCTCGCCGGGTTGGCCGGGGCCGGGGCACTCCTGGGGGCCACCGCCCTGGCTACTCCGGCCGGGGCGGTCATCGGTGGAAGCGACGCCAGCGAAGAGTACGGGTTCGTGGCGGCCCTGTACGACGACAACGGCGTGCACCTGTGCGGGGGCGCCCTGGTGGACGAGGGGTGGGTCCTCACCGCGGCGCACTGCACCGAACCGGAACAGCTCACCGTGCGTGTGGGCAGCACCGACCAGACCGAAGGCGGGAGCGAGCGCGAGGTCACCGAGGTCGTCGAACACCCCGACTTCGAGGCGATCGACGTGGGCGACGACCCCGACTACGAGTTCTCGCAGTACCTCCTGTACGACGACCTGGCGCTGCTGAAGCTGGACTCCCCGGTCGAGCAGACCCCCATCGGCATCGCCGACGACTCCGCCGCTCCCGGGGCCGAGGTGCGCACCATGGGGTGGGGGATGCTCGACGAGTTCGGCGAGGAAGGCAAGCCGGACGTCCTGCAGGAGCTGGACACCGAAATCGTCGACCTGGACCGCTGCGCTGAGGTGGACGCCGGCAGCGACCTGTGCTCCGAACACCCCACTGAGGAGGCCCAGGCCTGCACGGGCGACTCCGGCGGCCCCGCGGTGCGCGGCGAGGAAGGCGGCTGGGAGCTGATCGGGGTGAACAGCCGCGACGGCGACTTCGACGAGAACCCGCTCTGTGTCGGACCTATGGTCTTCACCGACCCCGTCGCGCACGCCGACTGGATCCATTCCACGATCGCGGACGGTGCCGCACCGCAGGCCCCCCGCGGTTGACCGACCAACGGCAGGAGAGCCCCGGGTGGGCGGTGGAGCTCGGCGTTCTACCGGTGAGGCGCCCGGTTGGGGATCCCCAGCCGGGCGCTTCGCGTGTGCGGGGTTGTGCGGGGTTTCGGGCCCACACGCCGCACCCGTCCACCTCAGCTCAACCGCCGCAGCAGCCCGCCGTCTCGGCAGCGGCGGGGACGAGCACGTCTTCGGCCTTGCCGCGCTGGCCGCTGTCGGCCTTGACCACGTACACCTCCCACGGCTCCTTGCCGGGGCCGTGCACCCACACCTTGTCCTGGACGGCGTAGCAGCACGAGGTGTCGTTCTCCTCGAAGGTGGCCAGGCCCGCTTCCTTGAGCCGGTCAGCGGCTGCGTCGACCTTGGCGGTGGACTCCACTTCCACGCCCAGGTGGTCCAGCCGGGTCTCCTGGCCGGGCTCGCCCTCGATGAGGACGAGCTTGAGCGGGGGCTCGGCGATGGCGAAGTTGGCGTAGCCCGGACGGCGCTTGGCGGGCTCGACGCCGAAGAGCTTGGAGTAGAACAGGACCGACGTCTCGACGTCGGCGACGTTGAGGGCGAGCTGGACACGGGACACGGGAACCTCCGCAGGACTTGTATCGAAGTATGTCGATTTAAGGTTGCGTCCTGTTTTGATTCTTGTCAATATAGATGCATGTCGAATCAAGAGGGCGGGGCCACCGCGCAGCAGGGCTCTGTCGCGGACTGCTGCCCCGGTCTACTGAACACCCCGCTGGACGAGGGCGAGTCCGTGGAGCTGGCCCGGGTCTTCAAGGCCTTGGGCGACCCCGTGCGGCTGCGACTGCTGTCGATCATCGCCTCCCGCAACGGCGGAGAAGTCTGCGTGTGCGACCTGACGCCCGCCTTCGACCTGTCCCAACCCACCGTCTCCCACCACCTCAAACTGCTGCGCGAGGCCGGGCTCATCGCCGCGGAGCGGCGCGGCACCTGGGTGTACTACCGGCTGCTCCCCCAGGCGACCGACCGCCTGGCCGCGGTTCTGACCCGCCGCACCACTCAGGTTGCCGGTGCGTGAACGCCCCGACGGGAGGTACTGCGGCACCCTGGTCCAGACACACAGCGGGCACGGCACCTCCCGGTACCGTGCCCGCCCGCATTGCCAGACGGCAGGATCAACCATCCGCTCCCAGTCGCCCTAGTCCAGGCTCAGCGCCTTGACCAGGTCCCCCACCGCCGGGTTGGGAAGGACGCGTGCGATGTCAGCGGTCGTGACCATACCGACCAGGGTGGTGCCGTCGATGACCGGGAGCCTCTTGACCCCGTGCGCCAGCATGGTGTTCAAGACTTCGTCGACGGGGTCGTCCGCTCCCACCGTCGCGGCCTCCCCCTGGTTCAACCCGCCCGACGGTTCGCCGAGCCGCTTCCCACGGGCGAGCCCCCGCACGACGATGTCGCGGTCGGTCAGCACACCCTTGAGCTGGCCGTCCTGACCGCAGATGGGCAGGGCCCCTACCTGGTCACCGGCCATGAGCTCAGCTGCCTTCTGCAATGAGTCGTCTGTACCGATGCAACGCGGATCGGGTGTCATGACCTCTCGGACCGTGGTCAGTGCCATCTCGAATCCTCTCCCTCCGTGTGATGTCCGCGCTGTTCAGCGCGGGTGCGGTGCCTTGTTGACGGGTAGCTGCGCGGGTCCTGCGGCCTGGGTGTAGCGGTGCACGGTGACGCGCAGCAGACCGTCGGCGAAAGCGACCTCGATATCCTCGCTGTGGACCCCCTGGGCCAAGGCGATGCTGCGGCGGAAGCGGCCCCAGCTGAGTTCCTTGGTGTAGTAGGAGAAGAGCTCGTGTTCACCGTCCCGCAGACGACGCTGCCCGGCGATGGTCAGGTAAGGCTCCACGAAGCTGACCTCTATGTCCTGCTCGTCGACCCCTGACAACCCCGCGTAGATGACCAGCTGATCGCCGAAGACGGCGATGTCCACCGAAGGGACCCAGGCATTGGCGTGGGAACGTGCTTCCCACTCCGGTTGGGAATCAAGGCCGTGCATGTGGTCCGCTATGCGGTTCATCTCGCTCACGAAATCGACGACTCCGGTGAACGGGTTGTAGCGGGACTTCTCCCCTCTGGCCATGGCCACCTCCCACATTTCCGTGCGCATGCAGAACACACCGCGCTACCTGAGCGATTCAATGGTCAGCCCGTGGCAGCTCTGCGCCCTCAGGCCCAGGGCGAGGACCTGCCGCGCTCCTGGCTGTGGAGCACTGCTTTGGCCGTGTACTGCCTGAGCAGCCCGTGGACCCCTGCTACCCCGGTCAGCCTCCGACGACACAAGTTCGCTCGGGCTTACCAGCTGACGGCGGCGACTCGCCGAAACCGGGCTGTGGGTCGCGCGGTCAGTGGTAGGTGACATCAAGCGGGTGGTTCTGCGGCCCAGGTGACCAGGCTCATTCAGCTGGTCTATCGGAGCCGATACGCCGACCGCTGGGTGTGCAGACCTTGGCCGGCGGCTTAGCGGGTGGGATCGATGATGGTCATCCCGGCGACGGTGGCCTGGTCGAATCCTGGAAGCAGTTTCGCGGCCTCGTCGAGGCCGATGGTGCGTTCGGTGAGTCGCTGTGGCTGCAAGGCGCCTTGCGCGATGAGGGCCATCATGTCCGGGTAGTCGACCGCGGCCATTCCGTGGCTGCCGCGCAGGTCGAGTTCCCAGCCGATCACCCGTTCCATCGGGACCCTGGGGTGACCCTCGACCGGGGGCAGCAGGCCGACCTGGACGTGTCGGCCGCGTCTGCGCAGTCCGAGGATCGCGTCGGCACAGGTCTGCTCACTGCCCACGGCATCGACCGCGACATGGCTGCCACCGCCGGTCAGTTCGCTGATGGCCGCAGGGATGTCCGTGCCGTCCGCGACGAGGGCGTGTTCGGCACCCAGCTCCCGCGCGACGGCAAGGGCTTCGGGGTGGCGGTCCACGGCGATCACCCGGGCACCCAGCGCGCGGGCGATCATGATCGCGCTGAGCCCGACCCCGCCGGCACCGATGACGGTCACCCACTCGCCCTCGCCGAGGTCGGCACGGCCGGCCAGGGCCCGGTAGGCGGTGGCGAACCGGCACCCGAGTCCGGCAGCGGTAGCGAAATCCACGTGTTCGGGGACCGCCACCAGGTTCGCATCGGCGGCGTGCAGGGCCACGTATTCCGCGAACGACCCCCAGTGGGTGAAGCCCGGCTGCTGCTGATCGGGGCAGATCTGTGCCTGCCCGGCCCGGCACCACTCACAGTGACCGCAGCCGCACACGAACGGCACCGTTACCCGGTCTCCGGGTTTCCACCGTTCCACCTGTGCGCCGGACTCGACGACGACGCCCGCCAGTTCGTGTCCGGGCACGTGCGGAAAGGTGATGTCCTCATGACCGGCCCAGGCGTGCCAATCGCTGCGACACATCCCGGTCGCCATCACCTGTACCAGCACCCCGTCCTCGGGCACCGCCGGCACTGCCACTGAACGAACCTCCGGGCGGGCCTGGGCCGCCTTCAACACCACCGCGCGCATCGCCCCATTGTTTCGCACCGGGTTTCCCGAGACTCCGGCACGTACCGGGTTTGGAGTACGCCCAGCGCACTGAGCCTTGAGCACCTCCCATACGCCCCTGCGGAACTCGGGTTTCCGGAGATCGGGGGCCAGAGCCCACCGAAGCCGAACCGGCACCACGCCCCCTCAGAACCGCTTCTCTGCGACAGAGCCAAGAAACCACGGTGCTCACACCGGCACAGCAGAGCACGACGCGATCCAGGACCCGTGCGGGACTTCTACTGGGGTTGCCTTCCGGACTGGGGTTCCCTCCTGCGCTGGGGTTCCCTCCTGCGCTGGGGTTCCCTCCTGCGCTGGGGTTCCCTCCTGCGCTGGGGTTCCCTCCTTTCCCGCCGCCCGATTGTGGCCGTCTCCGCTGCGCGCCTCAAGGTCGTCGCCATCGAGCGCTTCGCGCATCAACGGCGCTCCACCTTGACCCGCTCCGCTACGACGGCGGGTTGGCGGCTATCGGGAAAGGGGGGCGCGTGGTCGAGGTCCGAGCGGGACCAACACGGCCTTCGGCCGAACCCCTCGGGCTTCGCCCGACCCCTCGGCCTGGCGGCCGATGCCTACCCCTACGCCGGAGCGTTGACGCCTGGCGGTGTCACGGCCGGTCATTCACCCCTGCGAAAACCGAACCCCGAACAGCGGTCGGCCTTCGGCCGGTGGGCCACTGCACCGGAGCACACCGGTTGAGGGTGTCGCGGCCGGTCACGGTGGGCAGCGCGAAACACCGGGGCGGTCTCGAGTGGTACCGGTGTGTGGTGAACCCCCCAGTTGGAGTCAAAAACGAGGGTGACCGTGACTCCAGGAAGGGGGTTGGGCTGGCTCCGGGTCCCCGTCCGAGTCCTCCCCCTTGTTGTTGCGGTTGCGGTGGGAGGGACGGCCCTGCCAGGTGGACTGGTCGGGGTTGGTCTCCCTCCGGTACTTGAGCCGGTTGTGGTCTGAGCAGAGTGGCTGAATGTTGTCCGCGCTGGTGGACCCACCGGCCGAGAAGCTGATCTTGTGGTCGGCCTCCGACCCACTGGCCGGGAAGTTGCAGCCCTGGGGCCAAGCGCAGGTGGTGTGACCGAACAGCCCCGCATCCCGCAGAGCACCCGTCGCGTCGCGCTGGGTGCGGCCCACGTCCAACACCCGGTCACCCTTGGGGGAGGTGATCATCCGGCGCAGCACACTGTTGGGGGCCAGGGCACGGACCGCGGCCATGGAGACCACCTGCCCATCCTGCGTCACCGCCGGGCCCGCACCCTCGGTCTGGTTCTGGAGGCCGAGGAAAGTGGGCAGGGGCACCATGATGTTGATCATCGCCACCGCAGCACGCTTGCGACCCGTGCGCCCCTTCCCCTGGCCGTCCCCGCCCCCGGCACCCTCAGCACTCTCGCTGGGGTCGGTGGGGTTGGTCGCGGACCGGACCAGGTTCATGAACGCGTCATACATCCGCTCCGAAGCCGACACGTGCAGCCTCTCGGGGTCATACTCCGACTCGTGGGCCTTGAGCACACACCTAAGCTCCTCGGCGTGCTCACCCGGACCCCAGGCCTCGAACATGAACGTGGCATCAAAGGTGCGCACCAGGCGTGCACCACGGGCGTCGAAGGCGGCCTGGTACTGCTCCTCCACCACCGCCGGGTTGTACTGGGCCAGCAGCTCCCGGCCCAGCCGGGCGATGTCGGAGGTCGACATCGACGGCTCCTTGGCCTTGGAAGCCAGAATCCCGGCCTCCACCATCCGCCGGAAGAGGCCAGCATCCGGGTAGCGGCCAGTGTTGCGCGCCCCCACCGCCTTATCAGCGGCCTTGCACACCGCCACCGCCTCACCGATCGACAACAACCCAGAGTCCAGGCCCTGGCGGGTGGCGGGAAGCTCCTGGGCGAACAACCGGCGGGCCAGCTCGGCGCGCCCGTTGGCCTCAACGGGGGCCATCCCCACCGAGTAGATCAGCCAGTTCTGCACCGACCTCTGCCCACCCGCCTCCAACAACGTCCCGGCCGCCTCCAGCTGCGCCAACCGCAGCAGCATCGAAAGCTGGGCCTGCTCCATGTCCTCGAACACCTGAGAAATCACATCCAGGACCTCACCAACTGCTCCGGTCGGGGGTACCTCCGCCATCTCCACGGTGATCTTTCCCCGGGCAGCACCCATGGCGGAAACGGCGGGGGTGTTTCCCGCCGTGTTCCCGCACTGCCCGAAAGAAAAAGTCATACCCTAAGGATATCAAGAAAGGCACAGAAAGGACCTATCCCGGAGGTGATAACACCCTTACCCGACCACACTGACCCACATTTCCCTCCTCTGGGAAAAAGCCACTGGGAAAGGAGCGACCAGCCTTGTGTGCATTCTTAGACAAAGCGGACAAATGTGTTCTAGCATGGGAATGATCTTGCCACCAGTAGCAAGATCATCGGGGTTTTCGCCGCGCACAGTGACCGGCCGCGACACCCGACCCGTCGACGCTCCGGCGCAGTGGCCCACCGGCCACAGGCCGTGCTGTTCGGGGTCCGCTGCCCACAGTGACCAGCCGCGACACCCGACCCGTCGACGCTCCGGCGCAGGGGCAGGCACCGGCCGCCAGGCCGACAGAATCCGTTTTTCGGGCGGAGCCCGAATTCGCCACGGACCTCGACCACCCTTCCCCCTTTCCCGATAGCCGCCAACCCGCCGTCGTAGCGGAGCGGGTCAAGGTGGAGCGCCGTTGACGCGCGAAGCGCTCGATGGCGACGACCTTGACGCGCGCAGCGGAGACGGCCACAATTTTGCGGCGGGAAAGGAGGGCACCGTCACTCAACAGAGAAAGCACAGCCGAAATCTGGATCGCTTCGACGAGCGTGAAGTGTGTTCGACGGGCTGACAGCGGGACCGTTCTACGAACTGGGACATGAAGAGGCCCCGTTCTGAGCGCGGGTCCTACTGCGAATGATGTACCACCCGGCACTGTCACACGGTTGCGCGGTCGTCATTGCAGAGGGCTTCCGTCGCAGGAGGCTTCCGCGCCGGTGTCCAGTCCGACGTCTTGGCGCCGCTCCAGCAGGACGGTGTCGCGCCAGTGGCCGTGGTGTTGGGCGATGCGCTCGCGTACGCCCACGGTTCGGAAACCCGCTTGGTGGTGCAGGGCCAGGCTGGCGCGGTTCTCGGGGAAGACCGAGGTCTGGAGTGTCCACAGCCCGCCCGTGTCGGCCTCGGTGACCTGGCGGTAGAGCAGGGCCTTGCCCGCGCCGCGTCCACGGGCGTCTTCGGCGACGTAGACCGAGGTCTCGGCCACTCCCGCGTAGACCGCCCGGTCGGAGACCGGCGAGGCGGCGGCCCAGCCCACGACGGTCCCGTCTGCTTCGGCGACCCACTGGTGTCCCGGCAGCCACGTGGTCCGCAGGTCTCCCGGCTCGGGTGCCTCGGTCTCGAAGGTGGCGTGGCCGGTGGCGATGCCCTGGGCGTAGATCTCCCGCACCGCGTCCAGGTCCGTGTCGGCCATGGCGCGCGTGGTGACGTCGGCGGGCAGGTCGGTGGGGCAGCAGGGGCGTGCGTTGACCATGCCCATCACCGCGTCGGCGGCGTGGGGCAGGCCGGTGCAGCAGTCGGGGTTGACGGCGACCCGCGTGGAGGTGCCCACCTTGGTGAGGGTCACGAACCCCACGTCGGCGAGTTTGCGCAGGTGGTGGGAGACGGTGGGCTGGCGGACGTCCACCGCCTCGGCCAGCGCCCCCACGCTGACCGGCCCCGGGGTGGTGGCGATGGCGTGCAGGAGCTGGACGCGTACGGGTTCGGCCAGGCAGGCGAACCAGGCGGCGTAGGTCTCGGCGTCGGGTTGGGGCAGGGCTGGTGCGGTGGGCCCGGGTCGTGTCACGGTCATACCTCATTTTATCGATGACAATCTATGGTTGCTTCCATTGGTGGGCATCGATAGAGTCCCGAATGATTGATCCGAATCGATGAAAGGGGTGTGTCATGGCCGACGAACTTCCCGTGGTGGTGATCGGGGCAGGTCCCACAGGGCTGGCGGCGGCAGCGGAACTCGTGGCTCAGGATGTTCCGGTCCTGGTTCTGGAACGAGGGGACCGGGCCGGGGCAGCGGTGTCCGAATGGGGGCACGTGCGACTGTTCTCGATGTGGCGCGACCTGGTCGCCCCGGCCGCGGAGAAACTGCTCTCCGCCGCTGGCTGGCGGCGCCCGGACGGCGACGGGTACCCGACCGGACGCGAGTGGGTCGAGAGCTACCTCGCTCCCTTGGCAGAGACCCTCGGCGAGCGCGTGCGCTTCGGTGCGGAGGCCGCCGGGGTGAGCCGTCGGGGACGGGACCGGGTCCTGGACGCCGACCGCGAGGAACAGCCCTTCACCGTGCGCGTGCGGACCCGTGACGGCGAGGAGCGGCTGTCGGCCCGCGCGGTCGTGGACGCCTCCGGCACCTGGGGCGCACCCAACCCGGCCGGGGGTGACGGCCTGCCCGCCCTGGGCGAGAGCGCCGCGGCCGACCGGGTCACCTACCGGATCCCCGACCTGCGTGATGGGCAGACCCGCATGCGCTACGCCGGGCGGACCACCGCCGTGGTCGGGCGCGGGCATTCGGCGTTGACCGCGCTGGTGGCGTTGGCTTCACTGGCCAGGGACAGCCCGGGAACGAAGGCGGTGTGGGTGCTGCGGCGCGACGAGCTCGGGGACGCGTTCGGCGGAGGCGCGGACGACCAGCTCGCCGAACGGGGCGCGCTCGGTCAGCGCGCCCGCGCGGCTGTCGAGGCGGGGGAGGTCGAGGTGGTGACCGGGTTCCGCACCGCTGAGGTGCGACGGGTGGACGGCCGCCTGCTCCTGGTGGACGACGCCGGCCGGGAACTTGGGCCGGTGGATGAGATGGTGGTCCTGACCGGGTTCCGCCCCGACCTGTCCTGGCTGTCCGAGGTCCGCCTCGGCCTGGACCCCGCACTCCAGGCACCGGTGGAGCTGGCCCCGCTCATCGACCCCAACCAGCACTCGTGCGGAACCGTCTACCCGCACGGTGCGGCCGAGCTCGCCCATCCGGAGGAGGGGTTCTTCTTGGCGGGTATGAAGTCCTACGGGCGGGCCCCGACCTTCTTGGCGCTGACCGGGTACGAGCAGGTGCGCAGCATCGCCGCGCGGCTGGCCGGGGACCCGGAGTCCGCTGCCCGTGTGGAGCTGGTCCTTCCCGAGACCGGGGTCTGCTCCGGGGCCGGCGTTCCGGATCCGATCCCGTGACGTCCGAGTCCGGCCAGGCCTCGAGCGCGCCCGCCCCCACGGTGGCCGGGGCGCTCCGGGGCCTGGTCGCCCTGTGCATCACCATCACCACCGGCTACGGGGTGCTGTTCTACGCCTTTCCCGTGCTGGCGCCCAGTATCAGCAACGACACCGGATGGCCGCTGACCGCCGTGACCGCGCTGTTCTCCGCGTCCCAGGTCATCGCGGGGCTGGTGGGGATTCCGGTGGGGCGCTGGATCCAGGCCCGGGGTCCGCGCCCGGCGATGACGGCGTCGGCCGTGCTGGCGGTTCCCGCCGTCGTGGCCATCGCCCTGGCTCCGGACCTGTGGGTCTTCACCGCCGCCTGGCTGGTGGCGGGGACGGCGATGGCCGGGCTGTTCTACCCGCCGGCCTTCGCCGCCCTGACGCACTGGTACCGGGAGCGGAAGGTGCGGGCCCTGACCGCTCTGACCCTGGTCGCCGGGCTGTCCAGCACCGTCTTCGCCCCGTTGACCGCGGCCTTGGAAGGGGCCTGGGGGTGGCGGGGCGCCTACCTGGTGCTCGCGGTCGTTCTGCTGGTCGTGGTGGTGCCCCTGCACGCCTTCGCCCTGCCACGGGAGTGGTCTCCCGGCGGCGGAAGGGGGTCGAAGGGCCGCGGGGGGCGTGAGCGTGCGGTGCTGCGCGGCCGGGCGTTCTGGGCCGTGACGGCCGCCCTGACCCTGGGTTCCTTCACCGTCTACGCGGTGGTGGTGAACCTGGTCCCCCTCCTGGCGGAACGTGGCTTCGGTACGACGGAGGCTGCCTGGGCCCTGGGCGTGGGCGGTGTGGGCCAAGTCCTCGGCCGCCTGGTCTACGCCCCCGTGGAACGGGTGACCGGTCCGGTACTGCGCGCCGTGGCCGTGCTGGCGGCCTGCGCGGCCACCACCCTCCTCCTGGCCGCGGTGTCGGGCCCCTTGGCTCTGGTCCTGGTCGTCGCAGTGCTGGCGGGCATGGCCCGGGGCATCCTCACGCTCCTCCAGGCCACCGCCGTCTCCGACCGCTGGGGCACCAAGCACTACGCCACCCTCAACGCGGTGATGCACACGCCGCTCATGCTGGCGATCGCGCTCGCCCCGTGGGCGGGCACGGCGCTGGCCGGACCCCTGGGCGGCTACACGGAGGCGTTCGTGGCGCTGGGCGCGCTGGCCGCCCTCGGCGCTCTGGTCGCTCTGGCCACCCGCACCGGGAGCACGCGGCGGGACGCCACCCACCCCTGAACTTCCCTCTCCGGAACATCCCCCTCTTGAACGGCCTGCGCGTACCGCGACGGCCGCGTTGGCGCGAGCACGAAGGAGTCCCTGCCATGGAAGAAGTCCCCCTCACCGTCATCGGCGCCGGTCAAGCGGGCCTTGCCGCCGCCTGGGCCGCCCGCCGCCGTGGCGTGCGCCCTCTGGTCCTGGAGGCGGCCGACCAGCCGGGCGGTTCCTGGCCGCGGTACTACGACAGCCTGATCCTGTTCTCTCCGGCGCGCTTCTCCGCGCTGCCGGGGCGTGCGATGCCGGGCGACCCGGAGCGCTACCCTGCTCGTGACGAGGTGGTGGCGTACCTGCGCGACTACGCTTCTCGGCTGGACGCGGACCTGCGCTGCGGGAGCAGGGTGGAGCGGGTCGAGCGGGACCGGGGCGGGTTCGTCCTCACCACCGAGGACGGCTCCCAAGTGCGTTCCGCGGCGGTGGTCTCGGCCACCGGCGGCTTCACCCGGCCGCACCACCCCGCGTTGCCGGGGCTGGCGGGCTTCACCGGGACCGTGCTGCACACGGCCCAGTACCGTGCCCCCGAGCCCTTCGCCGGGCAGCGCGTCGTGGTGGTCGGCGGCGGCAATTCCGGGGTGCAGATCGCCGCGGAAGTCGCCGGGGTGGCCCGGGTGAGCCTGGCCACCAGAGCACCGGTGGCCTGGGCGAACCAGCGCCCCCTGGGCAAGGACATCCACTGGTGGTTCACCCGCAGCGGGCTGGACGCCGCGCCCCTGGGCGAGGTGTGGGCCAAGGGCCCGACCCTGGTCAACGACGACGGCCGCTATCGTGCGGCCTTCGGCACGGGCAACCCCGATCGGCGCGAGCTGTTCACTGCCTTGGACGGTGCCAAGGTGACCTGGGCCGACGGCACCGCGGAGGAGGCCGACACCCTGATCCTGGCCACCGGCTACCGCCCCGCTGTGTCCCACCTCACGCAGGTCGGAGCGCTCGACGCTCAAGGGCGACCGCTGCACCGGGGCGGCATGTCCACCACGGTTCCCGGGCTGGGTTACGTGGGCCTGGAGTTCCAGCGCAGCTTCTCCTCGGCCACCCTGCGCGGGGTCGGCCGCGATGCCCGCCGTGTGGTGCGCCGGCTTCTCGCCGGAGCGCGGCGTTGACGGTAGCGCGCGCACGCTCACAGGTCCGTTCGACCGGTTCACCGCGGGGCGGTCCGCTCCGCACGCGGTGAGCGCACCCGCACCAGCTGGGCGAGCAGGGCCAGCACGGGCAGTTCCAGGAGTGGGCCGATCACCAGGGCGACCGCGATCAACGGGCGGTCGGGGAAGGCGGAGACCGCGATCGCCAACGCGATGGGCGAGTTGCGGGCGGTGGCCACCATGGTCAGGGTCACCCTCTGGTCCGCGGGAAGGCGCAGCAGGCGGGACAGACCGACTGACACCAGGGGCAGCAGGACGAAGAAGACGGCCAACGGTGCCAGCAGGACGAGCAGGTCGCCGATGTGGGCCAGGACGGTGCGGGCCTGCCAGGCGAACATCGCGAACACGGCCGCGTACAGCAGCGGCAGCACCAGGCGCCTAGCCGGGCCGGTGACGTACCGCTCGCGCCAGTCCGCGCCCTTGAAACGGGCCGTGGCCCACCGCAGCAACAGGGCCAGCGCCAGCGGTACCACGAGCACGATCAGGACCGACTCGACCAGGGTGGCACCGTCGACCATGGCGGCCTGCCCGCCCAGCAGCAGCACGTACACCGGCAGCAGGACGAGCTGGAGGATGAGGTTGACCGGCAGGAGGGCCGCGCCGATACCGGTGTGGCCGCGGGCCATGGCGGTGAAGACCAGATACCAGTCCGTGCACGGGGTCACCAGCAGCAACAACAGGCCGATGCGCAGGTCCGGTTCCCCGCCCAGCAGCCCGGCACCCAAGGCCCAGGCCAAGGCCGGGGTGAACACGAAGTTCAGCACCAGGCTGGTGGCGACCAAGCTCTTGGCGCGCCTCACATCGCCGACGTGGGCGGCGTCCATCTGCACGAACACCGCGGTGAGCATCACCAGCAGGGCGGGCAGCACCACGTGCTCGGACGCCGGGCCGATCGGCAGCAACAGGCCAGCACCGAGACCGGCCACGGCGGCCAGGGCCACGAACAGGCTCTGGAGGCGTTCTGCCAAGGACATGGGTCAGCTTTCCTTGACGGGGTCGAGGGCGCCAAGGAGGCGGGCGGCCTGCCCGGCCGGGGAACGCTGGGCCGGGAACAGGCCGCGGTCCCCGTAGTAGCGCAGCGTGGTGGCTGCCACGCCGGAGCGTTCGGCCAGCTCAGAAACCCGCATCAACACCATGCCCACACCGTAGGCCTTAGACCCGGCTCGAAGGTCAACGCGTCCTGCGTCACGTATCCGCGCCGCCCCGCCCTCCCCGATGCCGACGGCGCCGACCGGGGGCGGGCCGGTGAACTCGTTCCGCAGGCAGGCGGCGGCGTCGGCTCGCGACGAGCGGCCCCGGACGGGGAGGGAGCGGAGGCCAGGGAAGGGCGGCTCCGCTCCCGAACGCGCCCGCTACCTGCGTTCCGGTGTGAAGCGCTTCCGCCAGGCCAGGGACACGTAGACCAGGGCGACGAGCACCGGGACCTCGATCAGCGGGCCGACCACCCCGGCCAGCGCCTGGCCGGAGGTGACGCCGAAGGTCGCGATCGCCACCGCGATGGCCAGCTCGAAGTTGTTGCCCGCGGCGGTGAAGGCCAGCGTGGTGGTGCGGTCGTAGTCCATCCCGATCGCCTTGGCGAACGCGAAGGTGCCGAACCACATCAGGAGGAAGTAGGCCAGCAGCGGCACGGCGATCCGGACCACGTCCAGTGGCTGGCTGGTGATCCGGTCCCCCTGCAGGGCGAAGAGCAGCACGATGGTGAACAGCAGCCCGTAGAGCGCCCACGGCCCGATCTTGGGCAGGAAGTGGGACTCGTAGCGCTCCCTGCCCATCCTCCGCTCACCGGTCCGGCGGGTGAGGAACCCCGCGGCGAGCGGGACGCCCAGGAAGATCAGCACGTTCAGGGCGATCAGCCAGGGGGAGACGTCCATGCCGCCGGTGTCCAGGCCCAGCCAGCCGGGCAGCAGGTCCAGGTAGAACCAGCCCAGGACACCGAAGAGCAGGACCTGGAAGACGGAGTTGAGCGCCACCAGGACAGCGGCGGCCTCGCGGTTGCCGCGGGCCAGGTCGTTCCAGATGATGACCATGGCGATGCAGCGCGCCAGGCCCACGATGATCAGCCCGGTGCGGTACTCGGGCAGGTCGGCCAGGAAGATCCAGGCGAGCGCGAACATCACTGCCGGGCCGACCACCCAGTTGACGACCAGGGAGGAGACGAGCAGGCGGCGGTCGCGGGTGACGGTGTCCAGGCGGTCGTAGCGGACCTTGGCCAGCACCGGATACATCATGACCAGCAGGCCCAGGGCGATCGGCAGGGAGATCCCGCCGACCTCCATCGCGGCAAGGAGTTCGTTCAGTCCGGGGAACAGGCGTCCTAGCCCCAGGCCCACGGCCATGGCGAGGAGGATCCACACGGCCAGGAACCGGTCCAGGGTGGAGAGCTTCGCCACCGCGGCGTCGCCGGTTGCCTTCTTGGCGCTCTCCGTGCGCCCCATCAGCAGGCCCGCCTGTTCTGCGCGGCACCGGTGGAGCGGGCCGTGGCCGCCAGGTCGGCCAGCCCTTCGGACAGGGAGTCCAAGGCCTCCGGGCGCAGGCGGTAGTAGGTGAAGCGGCCGCACGGCTCGGTCTCCACCACCCCGGCCTCGCGCAGCAGGCGGAGGTGGTTGGACAGGTTGGTCTGGCGGGCCCCGGTCTCCTCCGTCAGGTGCGTGGTGCAGAGGGTCTCGCGGGCGAGCAGGGAAACGATGCGCATCCTGAGCGGGTCGGACAGGGCCTTTATTAGATCAGTATCGACTGACGTCAGCATGTGCTGATACTATCCCATCATTCGATCCTGATGCGACGCCTGTCGGTCCCTTCCTTCCGGGAGTTCAGATCATGACCACACCCGATCCACAGCCCCTCCTGCACGAACGCCCCGGATCGGGAGCCGCCCGACTGGCGGCGCGCCACCGGGGACACTTCTCCGAGGAGACCGTACGAGCACTGATCACCGACTCCTACCTGCGCCTGGCCGCCACCGCCACGGTGACCACCCACCTGAACGTGCTCGCCGAGCACCTGGCAGCCGAACGCCTGGATGCCCTGGTCGCCGTGCAACTGGCGCCCGCCGCCCGGCCCGTGCGCGTGCTGTTCGTGTGCGGCCACAACGCCGGACGCTCCCAGATCGCCGCCGCCCTGCTCATCCACCGGGCCACCGAGCCGATCACGGTTGCGTCCGCGGGCACCGATCCCGCCCCTGAGGTGGAACCCCACCTGGCCGAGGTCCTGGCCGAGGCCGGTGTGGACCTGGGCCGGGCCTTCCCCAAGCCGCTCACCGAGGAAGTCGTCGAGGCGGCCGACTTCGTCATCACCCTGGGCTGCGGTGACGCCTGCCCCGTGGTCCCCGGGCGCCGATACCTGGACTGGCCCACACCCGATCCCCGCGGCGCATCACCCTCCGAGCTGCGACGCATCCGCGACGCGATCGACGCCCATGTCAGTGACCTGCTGTCCCTGATCGCATCATCCGCATCCACGTCCACCACTGCCGACCCGAAGTAGGGGAACACCCGCCATGACCGGTACCAGCAAGCCGTCCGTCCTGTTCGTCTGCGTACACAACGCCGGGCGCTCCCAGATGGCCGCCGCCTGGCTGCGGCACCTGTCCGAGGGGAGCATCGAAGTCCGCTCGGCGGGGTCGGCCCCCACGGATGCGCTCAACCCGGCGGTGGTCGAGGCCATGGCCGAGGTCGGCATCGACATCACCGACCAGAACCCCAAGGTCCTGACGACCGGCGCGGTCGAGGCATCGGACGTGTGCGTGACGATGGGCTGCGGCGACACCTGCCCGATCTTCCCCGGCAAGCGCTACCTGGACTGGGAACTCCCCGATCCCGCGGGGGAGGGGGTGGCAGCCGTCCGCCCCATCCGCGACGACATCCGCAAGCGCGTCGAAGAGCTCATCGGCGAACTTTCCTCCTGAGAGCCGGAGGCGTACCGAGGGCCCGAGAGCCGGGGCGGTCGGTGAACCTAGCGCCGGGTCAGGCGGAGGAAGCTGCCGCCCTGGCCGGCCACCAAGCCGAGGTTGGCCGCGGCGTAGGTCCACCAGAGCCAGGTGATCCCGCCCGCGTCGGCCACGGGGAAGGCCGCGAGGGCCAGGAGGCCGAAGCACACCGCGAAGGTGTACAGCGTGGGCGTGGTGCGCTTGAGGGCCAGGAGGCCCATGCCCGGCATGGCCTGCATGCCGTCGGCGAGGACGACCACGAAAACGACCGGGATGAGCGCGGTCACCAGCGTGACGACCTCGGGGTCGGGGGTGAAGAGGCCGAGGAGGGGGCCGGAGGCCGCCCAGATCAGGGCCGTGCTCAGCGCGATGACGGGCAGCGCCAGGGTGAGTCCGGCGGTCATGGCGCGGCGAACCTCGCCCGACCCGTTGGGTCCGGTGTCCTGCGCGGCGCGGGCCATGAAAGGGACGGTGGCCTGACCGGCAGCCGTGGCGGGCAGGAACACGAAGGTCACCAGGGTCACCATGATCTGGTGGGCGGCGGCCTCGGTGACACCCACGCGGGCGACGGCCATCGCGAGCAGTCCCAGCACACCGAACTTGATGAGCATGGTCGACCCCATCGGCAGGCCGACGCGGGCGATGTGCCACACCCCCGGCCAGTCCGGGGACCCCGGGCCGAGCTCCTGCCCGGACAGCACCGTGCCGCGGCGCAGCAGGGTGTGGGCCACGGCGGCGGTCGCGACCGCGGTGAGGAGCATGGCGATCCCGGCGCCGGTGATGTCCAGGCCGAGCAGCAGCACCATGGTCGGCACCAGCACGACGGACAGCCCGGTACCGACCAGGCCCACGGTCATGGCCTGCTTGGAGCGGCCGAGCCCGATGAGGAGCGTGGTCGCGCATGCCTGGAGAGCGGTCGCGAGGAGGGCGGCCGCCATGAGGAACGGGAAGAGGCCGAAGGCCGCCACGGTCTCCCCCGGGACCCCGATGAGCCGTGCGAGCAGTGGGACCCCGGCCACCGCGGCGCCGCCGAGCAGGCCCAAGCACAGCGCCAGCCACAGGGAGTTGCGCACTGTGGGGGCGAGCGCGCCCGGGTCCTCGGCGTTCTGCGCCACGAACGGCATCGAGCCGCGCAGCGCGCCCTGGACCACCATGACGGCGGGGTTGTACAGGGCGACGGTCATCGAGTAGGCGGCGAGCGCGGCAGTTCCGGCGTGGCCCAGAACGCCCGCGGTGACCATGGTCCCGACGACCCCGGCGACCATGGAGAGATAGAGCGGAAAGGATTTGCCCGCGATTTCCCGCACCAGGCGGCGGAATGCTGGGTGTTCGACCTGCACGGGCTGGGCGGGGCGGTCGGGCTCTCTCCGGGTGCTGTCTTCGGCCATGGCCTTCTCTTCGGTGTGGAGTTGTGTACCGTTCCGAAAAGTTACCAGAAAGAGCTTTGACCAGTTTTATCTCCTTTGGTCGGGAGGCCTGTGCATGGTTTTCTTGGCGGTCTTCCCCGTGGAATTCCTGATCATCTAAGTGTGCTGGTGCGGTCGGGGCGCAGCGGCTCGCGCCGATGAAGGCCGTGCGGGAGCGTGGGGCGGGGAGGCTGCCGGGGATCGCCTCGGGGCCGGAACCGGCCGTGTCCGGGGTGCAAGGCGCTTCGGCCGGGGTGTGTCGGCTGAGCTTCTTGTGAGCGATGGTGCTGAAGGTGTGGGTGGTGTGCCGGTGGTTGCTCCACGGGGGTGTGCGTCCCGCGAGGAGTCTCGTGCCCGAGCAGCAGACCCCCTCGGCGGCCCCGGTGATTTCTGCGGGGAACCGAGTTCCGCACCCCTTGTCCGGACCTCCCGCGACAACGCCGTCGTGCGGTGCCGAACGGCACCGGTTTCCTTTCCTTCCCATAACGGAGTCCGCATCGGAGCAGGCCGCGCGATCGGCGTGCCCCGGGGCCTGTGCCGGAGCGGCGCGGGTCGGCCCCGGCGGCCCCGAACCCCTGTGAGATGCGGATACCCGGCCGCAGCGAGCCGTCGGCAGCGCTCCTGCAATGGGGTTGCGCGGCGTCGGTGCGCGGCCGGGAAGGGGGCACGAATAGAGGGCTCGCGGCATCGAGTGCCTCACGAATTAGGTAGATTCGCAGAACCACGGGATTGAATGTGCTATCCCCGCACAGCCCACCACAACCGTCCCTGATGTGTGGAAAGCTGCCAATGGACTTCTCCCTCCCCGCCCTGCCGCCGAACGTCACCCCCCTGACCGACGGCGACCCGACCCAGGTGGGCCGCTACCGGCTGATCGGACGCCTCGGCGCAGACGGCATGAGTACCCTGTTCGCCGCCGTCTCCCCGGACCACGAGGCGATAGCCCTCAAGATCGCCGCGGCCGAGTGGGCCTCGGGCGCTGACCAGGGCGGAGAAGGCACCCTCATGCGCCAGGCGGGCGGCGTGTGCGCGGTGGGGGCGCGGGACAGCGGCACCCACGAGGGGCGCCCGTGGTCGGCCGTCGAGTACGTCCCGGGGTTCGGGCTGCAGCAGCACGTGCGGATGCGCGGGCGTTCGGGCGGTAACGAGCTGTTGGTCCTGGCGGCGGGTGTGGCCGAGGCGCTGGCCACGGTCCACGGGACGGGGGCCGTGCACGGGGACGTGCGGCCCGGCAACGTGGTGGCGGCGGCCGACGGGCCCAAGGTGCTGGACTTCGGCATCACCCGCCGGATCGACGGCGCGGCGGCGGTGCAGAGCGCCAAGAGCCTCGGGTGGCTCGCGCCGGAGCGCTACGACGGCGCGGCCGCCTCGGAAACCACCGACGTGCACGGTTGGGCCTGTCTGGTGGTGTTCGCCGCCACCGGGGAACCGCCGTTCGGGACGTCCCCGGCCGGGCACACTCCGGGGCGGATCCCCGGGCAGATCCTCTGGGAGATGGCCCGTCGGGCGCGTGAGGCCCGGGTCGACCTGAGCGGACTCCCGGAGGAGCTCAGGCCGCTGCTGGTGCGGGCGTTCTCGCCGGACCCGGCGGCACGCCCCTCCGCCGAGGAGGCGTACCTGGAGTGCCTGCTCATGCTCGGCATCGACGAGCAGGCGACCGCCGACACCTGGCCGGACCAGCTCCGCGCCCTCATCGCCGAACACTGGCCGGACCCGGACCTGAGCTGGCACGACCCGGCCCGGTGGACGGACGCGGCGCTCGCCCTGAGCGAGGGACAGCAGGTGGCGGGCCCTGGCGCTGGCTCGGGCTCCGGCGCGGGACCGGGCTCCGAGGCGGGCGGTTCGGGTGTGGCCGGGGCGTCTGGAACCGCCGGGGTGGCGGCGCTCGGCGGGGCCGCTGGAGTCGCCGGGGCATCTGGAGCACCCGGTGAGTCCGAAACGGCGGAGGCGGCCGCAGCAGGCGGGGAGCCCAGAACGCCGGGGGAGTCCGGTGTGACCGGTGGCCCCGGTCAGGAGCCCGCGGGGACGGCGTCCGGGGCGGCTTACGGGCCGGGCCCGGGTTCGGGAGAGAGTTCGGGATACGCGGACGCCAGGGAGGAATGGGGCCCGGAAGAGGCCGCCGAAGCGTACGGACACGTGCCGCGCGGCGAGCCCTCCGTGGTCCCCGGGTCGCGCAGCGCGGGCACGGCCGGGCAGGACGGCGGGGCCGCCGCGTACCTGTTCGGTCCCACCGGCGGCCACGACCTGACCGCCACCGAGGCCGAGGAGATCGAAGAGGACGACGACGGAGGCAGCCGGGTCAAGCGGCTCGGGGTGTGGCTCGGTGTGGGGGCGCTCGGCATGGCCGCGGCCCTGGGCGGCGGTTACCTGCTGTTCGACGCGCTGAGCGAGTCGCCCGCCGACACCGTCTCCGACGAGTCCACCCAGGAACCGGCCGCCGGCGCCGACGATGACGACGAGGAGCCGGAGGAGGAGGTGCCCGCCCCCGAAGCGCTCGCCTGTGACGACGCCGACCGGGTCAGCGCCCAGGAGGAGCAGGCGCACTGGCGCCCCTTCGACCCCGAAGCCGCCTCCGTCGACGTCTACCTCTCCCTGCTCACCCCGGTCTCCGAGGGCGAATCGGTGGTCGACTCGGAGATCTGGCCGTTCGCCATCCCCGTCGACCACGACACCGTCGACTTCGGCCTGGCCACGCCGAGCCTGCACGCCTTCCCGGTGGTGAGCGTGTGCATGACCGGCGCGGAGGCCACCGCGGACGGCACCGAGTTCACGGTCGAAGTCGACTACCACCCGAACGTGGGCAGCCACCACGTGTACGCGGAGGACTTCCTGACTCTGCTGCCGCTCGACCCGGACACCAACGGCGGGGCCGACAAGGAGGTCCTCCGGGGCGGGAACGGCGACGAGCTCGGTGCGCCGCTGTCCACGTTGGCGGTGCTCAGCCCGGAGAACCCGTCCGAGGAGCTGACCGTCCTGGTCCCGGGCTCCCCCGACCGGGCGGGCGTGGCCTACCGCCCGGCTGCGCACTCGGAGGCGCTGGTCCACGACCTGAGCGGTCACTGCTACGACGTGGACGGCACGCTGGAGTGGCGGGGCGAGGACGAGATGGGATCGGGCTTCTTCGCCCTCCCCGGCGCGGCCGGTGAGAACGATATGTCGGACTGCCCGAGCGACGAGCTGGAGGGCGCAGCCGGGGGCGAAGGCGAGGCCGAGGGTGATGCCGGGGGCGAAGGCGAGACCGGCGCCGAGGGCGACGCTGGGGCTGAGGGCGACGCTGGGGCTGAAGAGGGCGCCGGTGCCGAGGGCGACGGCGGGCCCTAGGGAGCTGCGGGCCCTGAGGGTGAGGCCCTGGAGGGACTGCGGGGCTCCGGCTCCCCTTCGGCGCGGTTTCCGGGCGTGTGGTGGATTGTGGGCAGCGTGAGGTGCGCGGGCGCTGGGGACCCCCCGATTTCCACGTTAGGAGCGCCGCGATCGCGGCGCCAGAGGGACTTTCTGAGCTGTGGACAACCCCGGCCGACCTGGCCCCATCTCCGCGGTCCGGCTAGGATGACGGGGCGCCGCGTGCTTCCGACCAAAGAGCAGTGGGCCGGTCGGACGGTATGGAGGCGCCTTGATCTGCCGGGGAGCCAGTCGTGAGCACACACTTCGCGTACCGAATCTGAGCCGGGCCCGGTGCGGGCGCGGCCGTCCAGCCGCGCCCCGAGCCGCGTAGCTGCTCAGCCGCCCATGGTGAACGCGTCCGCTGACGCGAGAAGACCGAAGGCGGCCTCCCCGAACCACCACCCTCCCGGAGCCCCGGCTGTCTGCCCTGTCCCGTGACACCCCGGCCGCGCCCCGGGACCCCGCGCTGGAACCCGCGCCACAGGTGTGTCCGGGCGGCCGCCTCCGCAGAACCCAGTGAGAGGACCGACCAGTGACGGACAAGGACCAGACCGCCCAGAAAGACCAGGGCAACCAGGTCGACCAGACCAACCTGACCAAGCAGACCGACCTGACCGACCAGAGATCAACCACCGGTACCACCGGTACCACCGGCCCGGACGAGCCGGTCGAGGCCGCCAACCTGGCGGACAAGCTGTTCGAGGTACACGGGTGGCTGCGCGACCAGCTCCGGCAGGTGCGGGCCGAAGCGGAGGCCTACCTGGCCGAGCGGGAGGCCACCGGCGGCGGCAGGGTCCCGACGGGGTTGAGCTTGCAGATCCGCCAGCACTGCCTGGCGTTCTGCGAGTCCCTGCACTTCCACCACACCAGTGAGGACACGATGTTCCCCCATCTGGCCGTGGGTTACCCGCACCTCAAGGAACCGATCGAGCGGCTCATCGAGGAGCACGAGGCGGTCAACCGGATCCGCGCCGAACTGGAGGGGCTGCTCGCCGACCTGGAGACCGCCGACCCGGTCCGCTTCCTGGCGGAGCTGGACCGGATGGCGGAGGAGTTGGCGGCCCACCTGGAGTTCGAGGAGGGGTCGCTGATCCCGACCCTCTCCGAGATCCCCTTCCCGCCGTCTGCCGGTACCTGACCAGTGAGTGCCCGGGCGCGGGTGGCCGGAGCGAGCCACCTGCGCCCCCGCTCTGGTCAAAACCGTTGGCAGCGCTCATCATGAAGCCAACCGGGCGCGACCAGCTGCCCTGATCCCCGATCGAACCGCCTTGGCTCCGCCCCGGCCTGAGGATTCTGCCCCGGCTGCCGAAAGCGATCCCCCATGGCTTCGACCCCGGTCCTCCCGCCCCTCGTCAGCCCGCTCGGCCAGGAAGACCCGGCAGTGGTGGGCGGGTACCGGCTGATCGGCCGCCTGGGCAGCGGCGGCATGGGCACCGTGTACGCGGGGGTGTCCGACCACGGGGAACGGGTGGCGGTGAAGATCGCCCACCCGGCACTGCGTGACGCGGTTCGGTTCGAGCGCGAGGTCGACCTGATGCGCAGCGTCGAGGGGGTGTGCGGGGTCGGGGTGCACGCCACCGGCGCCTACCAGGGGCGCCCGTGGGCGGCGATCGAGTACATCCCCGGCCTCGACCTCAACCGCCACGTACGGGAGAGCGGCCCGCTGACCGGGGAACCGCTGGTGCTGCTCGCGGCGGGCTGCGCCGAGGCGCTGACCGCGATCCACGGGGCGGGGATCGCGCACGGCGACATCAAACCGGGCAACGTGCTGATGGCGCCGGGCGGGCCGAAAGTAGTCGACTACGGGATCGCGCGGCGGGTCGGCACCGCGCCACCGGCGGGTACCGCGGGAAGCCTGGGCTGGATGGCGCCGGAGCGGTATGAGGGGGCGGTGCCGGACCGGAGCTCGGACGTCTTCGCCTGGGCCTGCCTGGTGGTGTTCGCCGCGACCGGGCGACCGCCGTTCGGTCGTCCGCCCACCGGAACCGACCGGCGCACCGCGGTGCTGGAGATGGCGCACAGGGCCAGGACGGGGGATATCGAGCTGGACGCCCTGCCGGAAGGGTTGAGGCCGTTGCTCCGGCGGGCGCTGTCGTCGGACCCGGCGGGGCGTCCTTGGGCCGAGGAAGCGTACCTGGAGTGCCTGCTGTTGCTCGGACCGGAGGACGGCCAACCGTGGGCGGAACGGTTGCGCGGGCTGCTGGGGCGGTACTGGCCGCGGATCGACACCGGTTGGGATCGGCCCGAGCGGTGGCTGGGCGCCGCCGTGACCCTGGCGGCCACCGCCAGCGCCGCCCCGTGGAGTGATGCCGGGGGTTCGGGGACGGCCGGTTCAGCGAGGGAGAGCCCTCGAGGCCCGGAACAGGACGGCGCACGAGAGCCGGCCGCCTCCGCAGACGCGTCCGGGTCCGCCGCGGAATCCGCTCCGTCGACGGCGTCGGACTCGGCAGGTACGGCCGCCTCACACCAGACTGGCTCGCCCGCTCCGGCAAAGGACCCGTCGGTTCCCGTGGCCCCGTCCGGTACCGGCGCAGCCGTGCGGTCCGGGGGATCGACGGCGGGTACGGCAGGAGCTCTGGGTTCGGTGCAGTTCACGGCCCTTGTCTGCGTGTTCCTCCTCCTCACGGTGATCGTCGCCGGTGGCGGATCGCACTACCTGAACTCCCTCATCCGGCCGACGGCCGAGGTAGCCGCCCCTTCTGAGCCCGCGGCGCCGGACCAGGCCGAGCCGACAAGTACGCCCACCGGACCCGCGGCGGACCCTAACAACCCGCCTACCCCACCGGAACCGGAACCCGCCCCCGAACCGGAACCCGCCCCCGAGCCCGCTGTCGAGCCGCGTCCCACCGGAATGGACCTCGCGGAGGAGGCGCAGGAGATCTTCCTCGCAGCGGACAGTTTCGAGGTCCTGATAGTTCAGCACGGAACCCACACACTGGAGCCGTACCAGGAACTGCCGGAGGCGACGGGCAGCGGTTTCCCGACCTTCGTCTCCCGGGTCAGGTATGAGGAGGGTGTGATGGCCTGGCTCGACCAACAGCTCGCGCCCACCGGGGGGACCTGGAGCAGCGAGGTCGTCAAGGACGACGGGCAGACCGCTATGCGGGCAGGGGAGGCGTACGAGCAGGAACCGTGGGTGGAGACGGGGCCGACCACGGAGGGTTTCGTCGACGTCCTCTTCCCTGAGACCCCCATCGATGCTTGGCAGGTGGCCGTCGAACACGGGAGCGTCGACGACGAGCGTGAGGAGACCTTCACGCAGTCGGCACCTCCATCGGCAAGTGACGGAAGTGTGGCGGGTGGCGCGTTCGTCAGCGAACCCGCGGTGCTGTTGACCGGAGGTCTGGACGACAACGAGGAGGAGTTCGTTCTGGTCACCGGCGAGGACGGGACGCCGATCAGCCTTTCGTGGTCAGGTCTGTTCGAGGTCACGGATGCTTCGGCCCGAATGCCGGTTCCCACCACCTCGTCGCTGGGGTCCGCGCACTACATGAACCCGGACACCATGGAACTGCCCTCGCACTGGCACGCCGAGTACACCTTCGTCAGCCTCGACGAGAGTGTGGGAATCGAAGCCCCGGATCCCTCCGAGGTCTTCCCCGAATAGCAGATCCCGGGAATTGCGAAGATTATCGCGGAGATCTCGTTTTCAGAAAAGGTCGGCCTTTATCAGGGGCGGTGGTGTCCTTCGGTGCGGCACAGGATAATGTGCGAGGACATTCCTGGCGAAGGGCCTCCGCGCGGGGCCGAGCGGTGTGACGGAGGCACGGATTGGTCGGGGTCGGCGCCACCGTAGGAGGCCACCGCCTGGTCCGCCTGCTGGGGCACGGCGGGTTCGGCTCGGTCTACCTGGGGGAGAGCCCCGCCGGGGAACTCGGCGCCGTCAAGATCATGCACCCCCAGCACGCCGACGACCAGGGGATCCGGGAACGGTTCGCCCGCGAAGTGGAGCTCGCCCGGAAAGTGGCGTCGTTCTGTACCGCGAGGGTGGTCACGGCCGACCCGCACGCCGATGCCCCCTGGGTGGTCACCGAGTACGTCGACGGGGAGACCCTCCACCACAGCGTGCGCACCGGCGGCCCGCGCGTCGGCGCCGACCTGGAACGGCTCGCCGTCTCCACCGCCACCGCCCTCGCCGCGATCCACGCGGCGGAGATCGTGCACCGCGACTTCACACCCGCCAACATCATGCTCGCCCCGGACGGGCCCAGGGTGATCGACTTCGGGGTGGCCCGGGCCCTGGAGGGTTCGACGACGCTCTCCAGCTCACTGATCGGCACACCGCAGTACATGGCGCCCGAACAGATCTCCGGTGATCCGGCCACCTCCGCGATCGACCTGTTCGCGTGGGGCTCGGTGATCACGTTCGCGGCCACCGGTAAGGCGCCCTTCGACGGGCCGCACCCGGCGGCGATCCTGCACCGGCTGGTCTCCGAGGAACCCGACCTCGGCGGTGTCCCGGAGGCCCTTCGCCCCGTCGTGGTCCGGTGCCTGGACAAGGACCCGGCCAAGCGCCCCACCGCCGCCGAACTCCTCTCCCTCCTCATCGCCGTTTCCACGCTCCCGGCCCCTGAAGAGCCCGTCCAGAAGGAGCCTGACCCTGAGGAGCCCGTCCCGGAGGCGGAACAAGTGCCCGCCCCCGACCGGCAGGCACCGGCCCCGTCCGCCCGAACGGATCCCCCGCACCCCCGGCCGGGGCCCCCGGAGTGGCCACTGCCGTACCACACCCACCTCGAGGGGCCGTTCGCGTTCGCTGGCCGGGAGTACCGCTACCCAGGCGACCTCGCCGAGGCCATGCGCCACCGCTGGGACGACGCCGTCGGCATGATGGAGTCCCACTCCGGCAGGGAGGCCCTCGCCACCTGGCTGCCCCCGGGTTCCCCGGCCCGGCGCGGCGTCGAGGACGAGCGGGGGCTCAGCCCCGAGGTGGAGGTCGCCTCACTGGTCGCGGTCGTGCGCCCGGACCTGCCGCCCACCTACCGGGGCACCGACCTGACCCTCGCGGGGATCGCCCGCCTGGCGTCCGCCTCCCAGCAAGAACCACGGCTGAACGCGGCACTCCACCAGGGACTGCTCTGGTCGCTGGCCCCGCACCACTGTGCCGAACCCGACCACGCCTGCGCACCGGACCTCCCCTGCGACGTCTACCGGGAGCTGGCCCGACAGTTCCCGACCGCCGCCGATCTGGCCGACCGGTACCGGAGATGGTCCGCCCACCTGAACGGCAGGTTCACCGACCCGGGCATGCGCGTAGACACCGGCCCCGCCACCCTGGTGTCCCGCCTGGCCGAGGAGCTGACCGGCGACCGGACCGACGGCGAGGCCGTGGACGCCGCCGCCGAACAGGTGCCCCCGGGTCCTTGGCGCGACGCCCTGCGCGACAGCGGGCTCGCCGCCCCGGCCGGACGCCGCAGAGCGGCCGCTGCCGCCATCCGCACGGTCACCGGGGCGGTCCGGGGCGCCGACCACGTCCAAAAGCGGCTGGGTGGCCTGAGCAGGATGGAGGAGAGCCGCGCCGCACTGGAGCGCGAGGCCAACTTCAGCTCCGTGGTCGCCTTCCTCGGAGCGGGCGTGGTCACGCTGGTGTGTGGGGGCATCGTCGTCCCCCTGCTCGGGGACTACGCCATCTTCCTGGTCGAAGGCGCCGTGCTCCTGACCGCCGTCGGTTTCGTGTGTGCGGGCTACTACACCTATCGAAAGAGACGGGAGCTGCCCCGGATCCCGCCCAGCGGCGAGATCGAGGCCGTCCGGCGGCTGATCACCGACGGCGACCGGTACCAGGCCGAGGGCACCCTGAAGCGGGCGCTCACCTCCCTCCCCCGAGCTACCGGTCCGGTGGCCCGGCCGCCCCGGCCCCCTGACCGCGGCGGCTCCGCACCGCTGACGGCCCCGCCCAGGTAGCTCCGCGCCCGACGGAGGCTCCGCCGTCCGCGGTGCCTATTCGCTGCCGAGGATGGCGCCGAAGTCGACCTCGGTGCCCAGGAACATCGAGCCGACGATGAGGATCAGCAGGCCCGGGAGCAGGGTCGTGGCGGTCACGATGGTCACCCGCGGGTTGAGGCGCTGAGCCTTGCGGCGCATGTACTGGGCGTCGGCGCGGCGCATGTCCTGGCTGATGTTCACCAGGGTGTCGCTCAGCGGGGCGCCGAGCTCCTCGGCCTGCTGGATGGCGGTCACGAACTTGCTCAGGGACTCGTTGCGGTTGCGGCGGCGCAGGGACTCGAAGGCCTCCCGGCGGGAGGTGCCCAGTTCCATCTGGCGGAGGGCGACCGTGAACTCGTCGGCGAGGATGCCGGGCATCGAAGCGGCGACCCGGCCGACCGCGGCGCGGAAGGACATGCCCGCGCTCACGGTGACGGAGAGGACGTCCAGGAAGTCCGGCAGCTGCGACTGCACCTGGTCGGCGCGCTCCTGCGCCTGGACGTACAGGTTCAGGTCGGTCAGGGCCGCGAACGCCAGGACCACGAGCGCGAGGAACGTGTTGCCCGAGGAGAACAACAGCAGGGCGAGGCCGCCGTACAGGGCCACCTCGCCGATCTTGCGCTGGACGTACCGCCGCAGGGTCAGGCCGTCCACGCCGCCGGAGGCGTCGATCCTGCGGACGATGGACGCCTTCTGCTTGTCACTCAGGGATTCCAGCACGGCGTTCCTGAAGGGGCGCCCGATCATTTCGGTGATCCTGTGCAGAACGAAGGTCTGGTCGCTCTTGGTGGGCGGTACTTCCGGCCGGTCGTCCACCGGCACGCGTGTCTGCGACATGGTCAGGTACAGGCCGTAGGCGCCGGCCATGACGACCAGCGCGGAGGCCAGCGCGACCGTGAGGGGCAGGAGGTTCATCGGGGGCCGTCCTTCGGGGGGTGGGTCTGGCAGGGGGCCTTGGTCACAGCCTGAACCTGGTGATCCGGTTGACCAGCAGGAAACCGATGAAGAACAGTGCGGCCACGACCAACAGGACCGCGATCCCGGCCCCCGTGGTGGTCATCGTCCGCATGATCCCCGGCTCGATCGCGTTGATCATGAACAGGGCACCGACCGACATGAACCCGAGGGCCCACACGGTGCTGGTCGTCTCGCTGAGGATGGTCTGCACCTCGCGCCGGGTCTCCTTACGGCTCTCCAGCGTGGAGGAGATATTGCGCAGCGCCGTGACCAGCGAACCACCGGACCTGGAGGCCACCACCAGGGTCGACAGAAGCACCCCGAGCTCCCGGGAGGGCATGCGTTCGCGCAGTTCGGCGACGGCCTCCTCGAAACTGGCACCCAGCTTCATCGCCTCGGTCATCCGCCCCAGCTCCTCGCCGGCCGGACCGTCCAACTCGTCCGCCGCGATCGCCACCGCCGTGGGGAGCGCGAGGCCGGCCGCGGTCGCGTTGCCCAGCACCCGGGCCAGGTCGGGCAGCTGTCCGGTGAACTCCTCGCGCCGCTTGGTCTCGGCCCGGCGCAGGTAGGAGAAGAACAGGAAAGCCACACCCGCGGCGGCCAGCAGACCGAAGAACGGCGCGAGGATCTGCCACACCACCACGACCGCCAGCAGCGCACCGCCAACCAGCGCCACCAGGAACGCGGACAGCCGGACGTCCGTGCCGGAACGCGCCAGGCGGCGGCTGAGCCGCCCGCCCCACTGCGTGCGGTGCAGGCGGGCGTCGAGCCGGGCCATCGGGGTGGACGCGTCGTACTCCGCCTGCTCCAGGGCGCTGCGGGCGGCGATCATCCGCCGGTGCTGGGAGCTGGCCACGAACTCCCAGATCGCCCACAACAGCAGTAACAGGACCAGGGCGGTGCCGCCGAGGATCGCCATGATCTGCCAGTTCACCCGGTCTCCCTTCGGGTCGGGCGCGCCCGGAAGGACGCGGGGACGGCGCTCACCAGCTGCCCTGGGCGCGTTCGTCGGAGACCACTCCGAACACGGAGGGGATGGTCTCGCCCACGTGGTAGATCCGTCCGGCGATGTGCCGCGGCAGCGGGTAGTGCCGGTACTCGCCCTCCACGGTGCGTTCGGTGCTCATCGGCAGCGCCGCGAACTCCATCAGCCGGTCCAGCCGGAACTCCTCACGACGGCGCGAGGACACCACGGAGATCTCGTTGATGCGCCGGGAACCGTCCGGCCAGCGGCCCAGGTGCACGATGGCGTCAACCGCGTTGTTGATCTGGTCGCGGATGGCCTCGTAGGGGACGAGCGCCTCGCTCATGGTCGCCAGGGTCTGCAGCCGGTGGATGGCGTCGTCCGAGGAGTTGGCGTGCACCGTCACCAAGGAACCGTCGTGGCCGGTGTTCATCGCCTGGAGCATGTCGATGGTCTCGGCGCCGCGGACCTCACCGACGATGATGCGGTCCGGGCGCATCCGCAGCGCGTTGCGCACCAGGTCGCGGATGGCGATCGCCCCCCGGCCCTCGATGTTGGCCGGGCGCGACTCCAGCCGCACCACGTGTTCCTGCATCAGCTGGAGTTCGGCGGAGTCCTCGATGGTGACGATCCGCTCGCTCGTGGGCACGAAGGCCGACAGCGCGTTGAGGAAGGTGGTCTTACCGGTACCGGTACCGCCGGAGACCACGATGTTGAACCGGGCCCGGACCATCGCCGACAACAGCACACCGGTGGCCTGGTCCAGGCTGCCCATCCTCACCAGGTCCTCGATGGGGTAGGGCTTGGGGAAGCGCCGGATGGTCAGCACCGGCCCGGACAGCGACAGCGGCGGAATGACGACGTTGACGCGCTCGCCGCTGGGCAACCGGGCGTCCACCATAGGCGAGGACTCGTCCACGCGCCGGTTGACCATCGAGACGATGCGGTCGATGGTCTGGTACAGCTGCTCCTCGCCGTTGAAGGCGGCGTCCACGCGCTCCATGCGCCCGCCGCGCTCGACGAACACGTTGTCCGGACCGTTCACCATGATCTCGGTGACGCTCTCGTCGGCCAGCAGCGGCTCCAGCACACCCAGACCCAGCGCCTCGTCCACGACCCGCCGGATCAGCACCGAACGCTCGCGGTCGGACAGCACCGGACCCTCACGGGACAGGAGGTGCCCGACCACCTTCTCCAACCGGACCCGGCGCTGGGCCAGGGTCAGCCGCGACAGGTCCTCCAGGTTGATCTCGTCCAGGAGGCGCCGGCGCCAGTGCGTCACACTGCTCCGGTCCGCGCGGTCCTCGACGGCGCGGTCCTCCTCCAGGCGGTCCTTCAGCCCCATGTTCCTCGTCTCCTCCTTCGGTGGTCTGCCGTGGCGGCGTGCGGCGGCCGGCTCACACGTTCGGCATGTCCACCCGTCGGGTCAGCGTCAGGTCGAAGCCCACGGCCGAGAACACGACCGGCAGAGGGTGGGAGACCTGGACGTAGTACCCGTCGCTGTCGTTGGCGCCGCTGGTGACGTCGGCGTCGCCCAGCCAGCTGGGCAGGGCCTCGTGGGCCGCGGCCTCGGCCCCCTCCAGCTGCTGGGTTCCGGCCACCCGGGCCCCGGCCCGGGCCGCCGACTCGATCCGTTCGATCGCCACGAAGGCCAGGAAGGCCTCGATCGCCACCACGGCGGTGATGAGCAGGATCGGCAGGATCGCGGCGAACTCCAGGATGGGTCCGCCCCGGTCGGAGTCCCGTCGGGGCTGTCGGCCGAACAGCAGGCGGTGGCGTCGCGGGCACGGTCGGCTCTCGCGGGTCACGGGTCCACCGCCTCAGGGTCCTGGGGGTCCCCTTGCGGGGTGACCTCGGGGACGACCTTCGCCTCACCGGTGATGTCCCACGGGCCGGACGTCCCGGGCAGGAACACCGGCATCGCCAGTGTCACCTGCGCGTAGCGGGCCCCCTCGCGCTCGACGACCTCGGTGGTGAGCACGTCCGCGCCGTCCCACGGAGACATGACCCTCTTGCGCGCCTCCTCGTCCACACGCTCCATGTCGTCCGGGGTGACCGCCGCCTGCCGGGCCGCCTCCGCGGCCCCGTGCGAGGCGTACATGGAGGTGATGCCGATCAGGAGTACCTGCCAGACCAGTGCCAGTGCCAGCATGAGGAAGGGCACCACCGCGGCGAACTCCACGATGACCCCGCCCCGGTCGCGCTGGTTCTGGTCAGGCACCGGTACCTCCTCCCGGTCCCGGAGCGCCGTGCCCCCACGGTCCGGGCGCGCCCGCGCGCGGGGCAGCGTGTCCGTTGACCTGTCCCGGGGCCGATCCGTTGAGGAAACCCGACACGTCCCGGGTGGAGGGGTGGCCCGCCGGGCCGTCGGAGCGGTTGCCCGGCCCGGACAACCCGTGGGGCACCCCGCCCGGTGGGGTGGAGTGGCCGCCCTTGCCGGGGCCGCTGCTACCCGAGGCCGTGGGCGAGCTGAACAGGTCCAGCTCCGAGGCGAGCCGGGCGAACGCCTTGCGCAGGCCCTCGTCGGTCACCTTGGTGGGGTCGCCGTTGTTCTCCCCCGGCTCCAGGGCCCGGTAGGCGGCCGGGACGGGGGTGCGCAGCACCTTGGTGCCCAGCAGCTGCTGGAGGAAGTCCGGCTGGATCTCGTTCTTGCGGCTGTGCCGGGTGACGAGTGAGTACACGTCCTCGTGCGAGCGGATCTGCAGGCGCTCCCACATCGCCATGAGCCGCTGCGCGCCGCGCAGCGCGGGCACGTCCGGGGTCACCGTGACCACGGAGCTGTCGGCCAGTTCCACGGCCATCGCGGTCGCCTCGTTCATGTTGGAACCGCAGTCCACGATCACCAGCTCGTAGCGGGAACGCAGGGCGCTCAGCACCCGCCGGGCGGCACGTGCGTTGACGTCCTCGCCGCGCTCGCCGTGCTCCGGCGCGAGCAGCACGTGCGGGCCGCGCGGGTCCACGTAGAGGGTTTCGGCGAGCATGGCGGGGCTGATGTCGTCGGAGGAGTCCACGAGGTCGGTGATGGAGCGGCGGTGCTGCAGGTTGAGGAAGGCGGGCAGGTCGCCGGCCTGGAGGTCCAGGTCGACCAGGCACACCACCCGGTCACGGCGGGCCGCGGCCATGGCCAGGTGCACCGCGCAGGTGGTGGTGCCCACGCCGCCCTTGGCGCCGCTGACCGTCACGATCCGGCCGCGTACCCCCGAGGCCGGCAGGTCCAGCGACGCCGACTCCAGGTGGCGGCGGAGTGTGCGCGACCACTCGGCCGCCTTGGCGATCCGGGTGTCCAGCTCGGCCAGCCCGGAGTCGGTGGAGAGCACGCCCCGCGCACCGGCCTCCATGGCTCCGGTGAAGGTGTCCGGGTCCTTGGAGGGCGACACGAGCAGGATGGCCAGCTGCGGGTGCCGGTGCGACAGGTCGCGGATGGTGTCGAAGACCGGGGCCGGTCCCAGGTCCTGGTGGATGAGGACCACGTCGAGCTCGGAGTGCTCACCGGCCGCGTCGATGAGGTCCGTGCTGGTGCTCCGGATGGCCACGAGGTCGGCGTCCACCAGTTCCTCGAAGCGTGCGGCGAGCACCATCTCCGCTTCGGAGTTGGGCATCCCCGCCAGGACTCGGAAACTCACCGGTTGCTACCCCCATACGGCGCGCGCCGCTCGTCGGTCTCTTCGTCGGTCTCGGCCGCCTCTTCCTGCTCTTCGATGAGGTCGTCGAAGTCACCGCCGCAGAACTGGGTTTCGCCCGCCTGGCCGCCGCCGACGGCACTGACCAGGGCCAGCCGGAGCTTGGCGGAGAACTCCTCGGCGTAGGCCAGCTGGAGGGCGTCCTGGGATTCGAGCCGGAAGGTGACCGGGACGACGCCGGACACCCCGCCGCCCTCCTGCTCCTGGCTGCGCAGCTCCCCGATGTCGAGGACCTCCACCTCGGTGATGACCCGGGTCGCGCAGGCCTCGCCGTGGTCACTCGCCTGGAACGTGCCGTAGATGTCCACGACCGAGCCGCGCTGCACCTTGCCCGCCACGCCGGTCTCGGCGTCGACCATGATGGCGATCTCCCGCTCGCCGGTGGTCAGGGTCGGCTGCGGCTCGACCATGCCGCGTTGGAGGTAGACCCCCGCCTCGAGGTGGGAGGAGGCCACGAGCTCCTGGTCGGCCGGGGTGTCGACCTCGGACAGGTCGGTGAGGAAGATGTCCGGGTCGAAGTACCGGTTGGGGACGTCGGTCTCGACGACCGCGTCCTGCCCGATCGGCTGGTAGGCGTCCACGTCCTCGGCCAGTTCCAGGACGGTGGTGTATTCGCCCAGTTGTTCCTGCTGGTTGCTGAGGTAGGTGAAGACGGAGGCGAACACGGCGACGGCGCCGATACCGGCCACGACCATGAGCAGGACGCCGCGTCGCTGACGGGGGTTCATAGGGGGTGGTTTCCGTTTCCAGAGTCGTCGTCGGCCGGTTGGCCCAGCCGGGGTCGCGGGTGGTGGTCCCTACCGGGAGTAGGTCCGCGGTGGTCCCGGCCGCTCCGCGTGGTCCGGTACCGGCGGATCTTCCGGCCTTTCGGATGGGCTGGGTGGTCGGTGCCCGGGGGGTGGCGGCCCGCCGGGCGGCGGACCCGGTACCCGGCCGTCGGTGGGGAGCGGGCCGGAGCGCGGACCGGCGTACGGGTACTCCTGCGCGGGCGCGGGCGCGGGCGTGGGCATGGGCGCGGGGGTGGGCGACGGCCCGGGGTGTTGCCCGTCTGGTGGCCCGTGCGACGGCCCCGATGGTCGGTGTGGTGGCGCGTGTCCGTTGGGCGGTCCGCTCCGTGCGGGTGCGGGTGCCGGTGCACCGGCGGCGGACGGTGCGGGCATCGCTGACGGTGCCGGTGCAGGGGGACGTTCGGCGGCCTGCGCCGGGGCCGGGTGGCGGCCTGGCCCCGCTGGAGGGAGGGGCTGTTCGGGGCGCTGACGGTTCCCGCCGGTGCGGGCGCTGCCGTTCCGCTGCCGGGACCGCTGCGGGGAGGAGGGCCGTCCGCTGACCGGTGCCGCGGAGGCCGAATACGGGGACCGCGCGGGGCTGCCGGTGGAGTCGGCCGAGCAGAACGGGCAGGGTTTGGCGGACATGGGCTCGCCGCACCAGGAGCACGCCGCCGCCCTGATCGACCCGGCCGCGTAGGCCAGGGCCTGAGGGTGGGCGCTCAGCGCCACGAACTCCACGTACTTGCCGGTGCCCCAGTAGGTGCTGCCCAGGGGCTGGGCGGGCAGCGTGCGGGTGGCCACCGGCTGGATGGCCCGGGGCAGGTGCTCGTCGAACACCCCGGTGATGCTCGGGTCCGGCGTGGAACACAGGAGCTGAACGGGTTGGACCGGGCGGAAGGGGAGCCCGCTGGCCACCTCGGAGGGGCGGAGGCGGCCCACGTGCGCGGTGGGCGCGCAGTAGGCGAGGAAGGACACCGTCGGCGCGTACGAACCCATGTGCTGGCGCAGGTTCGTGGGGAGGGTGGCGAGCCCGGACACGGTCCTCAGCCAGGCACCGGCGAGCAGGTGCCTGGGCAGCTCTTCGCAGAGCGCGGCGACCATCCCCGGTGGAAGGTAGGGGGCGAGGTAGGCGAGCTGGTCGGCGATCAGGGACAGGGCCAGGGGCGACAGGTCGACGCTGATCCCGGCGATGCTGTCGCTGCGCTGGGAACCGCGGGCGAAGTTGACCGCTCGCTGGGCGTCGGAGGCCTGCCAGGCGGGGTAGAGTGCGACGACCTTGCGGCCGGCGCGGGCCTCCTCCCTGGCGAAGGCGACGAAGGCGGCACTGCGCGCGCCGACGCCGTCGCCGCGCATGGCGAACCGCTGCGCTCCGGCCTCGCCCACATGGCCCGTGCTGGGGATATCCGCCAACAGGGCTACGGTCGTCGCCGACCGAGGTGGGGCATTGGACACTGGGAAAGCTCCATCGGTTCTACGCACTTGAGCGATTTCTGATGCGGAGCGGCTTGAGGTGTATCGGGTACCACTCGGACGCATCGTAACGAATGGGTGCCACACAGTGGGAGGCCCGGTATGTGGCACCTTGAGGGGCGGGTGCCGCTCTGTGGTGCGATTTTGGCGTCGGGGGAGCGGTGTCTGACCTGTTGGTGACGGGACTCCGATGCTGGCTGAAGGGGGCGGGATCCTGTGCTCGCATCCGGTGCACCTCACGGGAGGGATGAACGTTGGTGGCCGCATGTGGCCACTCAACGAGTGGGGTCTTTTGGGGGTTTAAGTCCTTTTTGTTCTGTTTGGTTTTCTGGGCGTGGGGCGAAAGGGACATCGCCCATCTAAGGATGCCTTTCCTTGCCCGCTACCACCAGAGTCCACCGGCACAGCTGTGGACAACTCGCTGCGGTAACGTCCCCAGCAGCGAAAATGCAGCCCCCTGAGTCTCGTGGCCCCCACCCGTCACAGGTTGGTTCGGCCCCGCCCGGTGACGGGATGCTGTCCGCGGTGTCGCGTGCGTCTCCTTCGCGATTGCGGGCGGGGTCAGCGGGAACGATTGAGGGCAGATTCGCGTCATATCTTGAGAAGGCACGTACCCCTGAGACCATGCCCCCCGAGGAGACGAACCAGATGCGCAAGGCAAACCGGGCCGCGGCCGGGGCGGCCGCCTGGCAGGTCATTCGGAACACCGACGGCAAGGTTTCCGTGTGGGAGCGGGCGCGCTCGGTCCCACGCATGATCGGCGCCAAGCTGCGCGGCCGCTACCCCGAGCTCAGCGGCGGCAAGCTCTTCATGATGCTGGTCCTGGTCGGCTACATCATCTCGCCGATCGACTTCATCCCCGAGCTGATCTTCTCGGTGTTCGGTCTGATCGACGACATCGCCGTCGCCGTGTGGCTGACCACCATGGCCCTGGGCGAGAGCGAGCGCTTCGTCCTGTGGGAGCGCCAGGGACAGGCCCAAGAGGCCTTCGACCACGCCAACCCGCAGGGCGCGCAGGAGCAGCCCGAGGAACCCCGCACCCGGATGTCCTAGGTGTACTGACCAGAGAGGTTAGGTACGCGGGAAGCGGGAGGACCGCCAACGGCGGTATGGAACCGGTGGTGATTGTACTCGTGCAACCACTCGCCGAACGCCTCCCGCTTCTCGCTCTCAGA